>JBOIAH010000531.1:0-13855 GCA_050739055.1 Steroidobacteraceae bacterium
GCCGGCAGGTTGAGCGCACCGACGATCTTCACGCCCTGGTGCTCGAGCACCTCGCCCGCACGGGTGAGCTCGCAGTTGCCGCCCTGCTCGGCGGCGATATCGACCAGCACCGATCCGGCGCGCATGCGTTCCACGGCGGCGCGGCTGATGATCTTCGGCGCCGGACGCCCCGGCACCGAAGCGGTGGTGATGACGGCGTCGGCTGCGGCGACGCGCGAGTCGAGCATCTCCTGCTGTTTCGCCTTCTCTTCGGCCGTGAGCTCGCGCGCATAGCCGCCGGAGCCCTCGGCGCTCACGCCGGTCTCGACGAACCTCGCGCCGAGGGACTTGACCTGCTCGCGCGTGGCGCCGCGTACGTCGTAGGCCTCGACCACCGCACCGAGCCGCTTCGCCGTAGCGATCGCCTGCAGGCCCGCCACCCCTGCGCCGATGACCAGCAGCTGCGCCGGGCGGATGGTGCCGGCGGCGGTGGTGAGCATGGGCAGGAACTTCTTCAGGAGGCTCGCGGCGATGAGCACCGCCTTGTAGCCGGCGATCGACGCCTGTGAGGACAAGGCATCCATCGACTGGGCGCGGGAGATCCGCGGCACCAGCTCCATGGCGAAGCTCGTGATGCCGCGCGCCTTGAGCGCACGCACCTCGGCGGCCCGGGCGTGCGGCTGCATGAAACCCGCGACTACCGCGCCGGGCTTGAGCTGCTGGATCTGGTCCAGTCCCAGCGGCTGCACCGTGAGCACGACATCCGCGCCGGCCAGCACCGCGGCGGCGGAGTCGGCCCAGGTCACATTCCGGTACGCGGAGTCCGGCAAGCAGGCGCGCTCGCCGGCGCCGCGTTCCAGCAGTACGTGCGCGCCTTCCCGGACGAGCTTGTCGGCGATCTCGGGAACGAGACTCACGCGCGTTTCATGCGGCGCGCTCTCGCGGAGCGCACCAATCGTCACGGGCATTCACGTACCTCGCACAAGCCGCGTGGCCGGCCGGCCACGCGAATAGAAATCCTCAATTGAATTAAGATCTTGCGATGTTGAATTCTTGCACAAAATTGCCGTATCTTACACAACGAGCATGGTAGGGATAGATCTCGAGCGCGCCGACCACGGCCTCCTGGAAGACCTGCGCATCGTCGCCACCTCGGCGCGCGGGCTCTCCCAGCTCGTGCTGCGCACGGACGTGGCGGGCATGCCGCTCGAGTGGATCGATTACAAGGAAGCCGCCCGACTCTACACCCAAGAGCAGGTGGCTTACACGTGCGGCTCGCTCTTGTACGAGCTGTACGGCGGTACCAACGCGCGTACCGGGCGGCGTACGGTGCTGGAGGTCAACTCCATCGTCGCGACTGTCGGGCACACCGGTAATCCGGGCAACACGCGCCATGACTACGTGCCGCCGCTCAACAACCAGACGCTGTTCCGCCGCGACGCGTACCTGTGCATGTACTGCAGCCTGCGCTTCCCCTCGCGCGAGCTGTCGCGCGATCACATCCGCCCCTTCAGCCAGCGCGGCACGGACATCTGGACGAACGTGGTCGCGGCGTGCCGCCGCTGCAACAACCAGAAGGCCTCGCGTACCCCCGAGCAGGCGCGCATGCAGCTGATCGCCGTGCCGTTCACACCCACTTACGCGGAATATATTTTCCTCAAGGGCCGGCGCGTGCTCGCCGACCAGATGGAATACCTGGTGGCGCATTTCCCGCGCTCGAGCCCGCTGCACGACCGCATCCGCGCCTACCTGTCGTAGGCGAGCAAAAGTCACGCCTTTTGCTCGCCGCGCTGAAACGGCCGCAGGCGGTTTCGGCAATTGACTAGAAGCGCTGCGCGCGGCGCACCGTGCGTGGCGATCGGGGCCGGCAGCTGTTAAGGTGCGCGCGGCTTCGAGCAACGGACCCGCGCCTTGATTTTCCTCGTCGACGCCTCGGTCTACGTCTTTCGCGCCTACCACTCGCTGCTGCCCGAGATGCGCGACCGGGACGGCAATCCCATGCACGCCGTGTTCGGCTTCGCGCGCTTCCTCGGCGATCTCATCGAGCGGGTGCGCCCCGACTACATCGCGGTCGCCTTCGACCAGCGCTGCAGCCACTCCTACCGCAATCGGATCTATCCGCCCTACAAGGCGAATCGCGAACCCGCGCCGGTGGACCTGGCGCTGCAGTTCGAGCGCTGCCGCGAGCTGTGTCGGTGCCTCGGGCTGGCGGCATTCGTGCACCCGGAATTCGAGGCCGACGACATCATCGGTACGCTCGGCTGTCTGACGCGCGCCGCGGGCGTGCGCTCGGCGTTCATCACCCGCGACAAGGATCTCGCGCAGCTGATGCGCGACGGGGACCTGTTCTGGGACTTCGGCGCGCGCGGGCAGTTCGGCTATCACGACATCGAGCGTCACTTCGGGGTTGCGCCGGAGCGCTTCGCGGACTATCTGGCGCTCACCGGGGATGAGGTCGACAACATCCCGGGCGTGCCGGGCGTCGGACCGCGCACGGCGGCCTCGCTCATGAAGGCGTTCGCCTCGCTGGACGAGTTGTACGACGACCTGGCGCGCGTCGCGCTGCTGCCGCTGCGCGGCGCGCGCACCCTGGGAGCGCGCCTGAGCGCGCATCGCGAAGCGGTATATCTCGCGCGGCGGCTCACGCGTATCAGCTGCGATCTGCCGCTCGGCGTCGCACTCGAGGGACTGAAACGCCGCGTGCCGGACGTGCCGGCGCTCGCGGGGCTGTACGACCGGTTGGGTTTCGGGCCGTTCCTGCGCCGCCAGGGTGAGCGCCTGGCGCAGCTGCCGGCGGCTTGAAGCGCGCGCCGGCCCCGAGCGGCACCGGGGGAAGCCGATGGAGCCGTTCGCGGGCATCGCGGCGGAGATAAACCGGCTCGCGGGGGTGAACTGCCGCGCGGCACCGGAGCGCCGCGTGGCAGGGGGCAGTATCAACCGCTGCTACCGCTGGCCCACCCGTGCGGCTCCCGTGTTCGTGAAGGTGGCGGAGCGCGCGGCGCTGCCCCGGTTCGAAGCCGAGGCGGCCGGGCTCGCCGAGCTCGAACGGGCGCACGCGCTGCGGGTACCGCGGGTGCTGGCGAGCGGGCAGGGCGCAGAGCACGCGTTTCTGGCGCTCGAATGGCTGGCGCAGGGCTCCGCGAGCGAGGCGAGCGAGCAGCGCCTGGGCGAGGGGCTCGCCGCGCAGCACCGCGTGACCGCGCGCGAGTTCGGCTGGAACCGCGACAACAGCATCGGCAGCACCCCGCAGGCGAACGGCGCGCTCGCCGGCTGGGCGGAGTTCTTTCGCGAGCGGCGCCTGCGGCCGCAACTGGCGCTGGCCGAGGCCAACGGCTTCGGGCCGTTGCTGCAGGCCGCCGGCGAGCGGCTGCTCGCAGCGGTGCCGGAGCTGCTCGGCGCGCACCGACCGGCGGCGTCGCTGTTGCACGGGGACCTGTGGGGCGGCAACTGGTTTGCCGGCGCAGATGGCGAGCCGGTGATCTTCGACCCGGCGGTCTATTACGGGGACCGCGAGGCGGATCTGGCGATGACCCGGTTGTTTGGCGGCTTCGGCCCCGCCTTCTACCGCGCCTACGCGGCGGCGGCGCCGTTGCCGCCGGGGGCGCAGCTGCGCTGCCAGCTCTATAACCTCTACCACGTACTCAACCACGCGAATCTCTTCGGCGGCTCCTATGCCCGCCAGGCACGCTCCATGATCGACGAGCTCCTCGCCCGGGCGCGCGCCTGACAGCCATCGGGCGCGCGATTCGGCTATGCTTTGGAAGGCGAAAGCTCGGGCCGGTTGAGGGAAACTCTCGGGGGCACTATATGAACGACCAGGACATCAAGTCGGTTCTGCTGGAGGAGCGTACCTTCGCGCCGCCGCCGGCTTTCGTCGGGCGTGCGCGCCTCAAGGGCACCGATGTGGACAACCTGCGCCGGCGCGCGAGCGAGGATCACGTCGGGTTCTGGGCCGATCTCGCCGCGCAGGAACTCACCTGGCAGACGCCCTTCACGGTGGCGCTCGATGACAGCCGGGCGCCGAACTACCGCTGGTTCAGCGACGGGCGCCTGAACGCGTCCTGGAACTGCCTCGATGTGCACCTGAACGAGCGCGGCCATAAGACGGCGGTGATTTTCGAGGGCGAGCCCGGGGACGTGCGCCGGCTGAGCTACCGCGAGCTGCATGCCGAGGTGTGCCGGTTCGCCAACGCGCTCAAGTCCCAGGGGGTCGGCCGGGGTGATCGCGTCATCATCTATATGCCGATGGTCCCCGAGACCCTCATCGCGATGCACGCCTGCAACCGCATCGGCGCGATTCACTCGGTGGTGTTCGGCGGCTTCTCGGCGCCGGCGCTCAAGGATCGCATCGAGGACACCGAGGCCAAAATGGTGATCACCGCCGATGGCGGCTGGCGCGGCGGGCAGGCGGTCGAGCTGAAGGCCGCGGCCGACAAGGCGCTCGCCTCGGGCTGCAAGAGCGTACGGCGCGTCATCGTGCTGCGGCGCACCGGCCGCCCGGTCCCCATGGATGCCAAGCGCGACCGGTGGTGGCACGACGTCATCCACGGGCACAGCCCGGCGTGCGAACCGGAGTGGGTGGATGCCGAGCACCCGCTGTTCCTCCTGTACACGTCGGGCTCCACCGGCAAACCCAAGGGCATCCAGCACGCGACCGGCGGCTTTCTGCTCGGCGCCAAGCTCACCACGCAGTGGGTGTTCGACCTGCGCGACGCGGACGTGTTCTGGTGTACGGCGGACGTGGGCTGGGTCACCGGGCACAGCTACGTCGCTTACGGACCGCTGGCGGCGGGCGCCACGGTGCTGATGTACGAGGGCGCGCCGACCACGCCCGACGGCGGCCGCTTCTGGAAGATCTGTCAGACCCACGGGGTCACGGTCTTCTACACCGCGCCGACCGCGATCCGCGCCCTCATGAAGCTCGGCGATGCGCTGCCGGCGAAATACGATCGCTCGCGGCTGCGCCTGCTCGGCACCGTCGGTGAGCCGATCAATCCCGAGGCCTGGATGTGGTATCACCGGGTGATCGGCGAGGGCCGCTGTCCGATCGTCGACACCTGGTGGCAGACCGAGACCGGCGCGAGTCTCATCGCCCCGCTCCCCGGGGTGACGGCGACCAAGCCCGGCTCGTGCACGCTGCCGCTGCCGGGCATCGACGCCGACATCGTCGATGATCACGGCGTGCCGGTGAAGCGCCCCGATGCCGGCGGGTATCTGGTGATCAGAAAGCCCTGGCCATCGATGCTGCGCACCATCTGGCGCGACAACGAGCGCTACCTGTCCGCGTACTGGGAGAAGTTCAACAACCGCCTGTACGTCGCCGGCGACAGCGCCCATCGCGACAAGGACGGTTACTTCTGGATCATGGGGCGAATCGACGACGTGCTGAAGGTCTCCGGGCACCGTCTCGGGACCATGGAGATCGAATCGGCGCTGGTGGCGAATCCGCGCGTGGCGGAAGCCGCCGTGGTCGGCAAGCCGCACGACGTCAAGGGCGAGTCGGTATTTGCCTATGTCGTGCTGCGCGGGCCGCGTCCGACCGGCGATACCAGCGCACTCACGAAGGAGCTGCGCGAGTGGGTCGGGGAGCAGCTCGGGGCGATCGCCAAGCCCGACGACATCCGCTACGCCGACAATCTTCCCAAGACGCGTTCCGGAAAGATCATGCGGCGGCTGCTGCGGGCGGTGGCGCGGGGGGAGGAAATCACCCAGGATGTCTCGACGCTCGAGAACCCGGCGATCCTCGACCAGTTGCGCGGCAAGGACGCAGGCGGCGCAAAGTCGGGGGCCGCAAGGGAGGGTGGCGCGTCACGTGCCCGGGCGAGGCGCAAGGCGCCCAGCCCGCGCCGCAAGAGCGCCCGCGCCCGGGTCGCGAAGAAATCCGCGCCGCGGGGCAAATCGCGCCGCAGCGCCGCGAAGCCGGCGCGGCGGCGGCCAGGCGCGAAGCGCGGCCAGCGCCGACCCGCACGCAAGCGCTGAGCGGGCGCTTGGGGACGCCGCACGCCCGCCGCCGCCGATCGCGGGCCTCTTTAAGCGGTGGCGTCGAGCGCCAAGACAATCAGGCGCCGCAGCAGTCGCTCATCGAGGCCGCGTGGCCGGGCAAGCCCCATGCGCGCGAGCGCCGCCGTATGACGGCTCGCGGGCGTAGCGGTGGCCAGTGCCGCCGCCGCGATCCTGAGGCGCGCCCACCCATTGCCCGCGTGCCGGTCGAGAAACTTCAGCGCCCGCGCGAGCCTGATCTCTTCCGCGGTGAGGTCCGTGCCGAACGGGTACTCGCTGAAGAAGCCCCGCCGGCGATGGTCCGCGAAGGCGCGCTCCAGGCGCTGCGGAGTGTTGGCGCGGTACGCGTGCGGGATGCGGTAGTCGGCGCGGATCTTGCCGGCCGCGCGGGCGCGTGACAGCAGCGGCTCCTGGAAGCGCGTGTCCGCGACGTTGAGCAGCGCCATGATGATCTCCTCGTCGGTGCGGCCGCGCAGGTCGGCGATGCCGTACTCGGTGACGACGATGTCGCGCAGGTGCCGCGGCACGGTCTCGTGCCCGTAGCTCCATACGATGTTCGAGGTCGTGCGGCCGTGGCGCGTGCGCGTGGCGCGCACGCACAGGATGGAGCGTGCATCGGGCAGCGCATGCGCCATGGCCACGAAGTTGTATTGGCCGCCCACGCCGCTCACCACCTGGCCGTCCTCGAGCTGGTCGGACACCGCCGCTCCCAGGAGCGTCACCATCATGGTCGTGTTGACGAAGCGCCCCGCGCGCCGCTGCAGGACGCGCAGCTCCTGATCCGCTCCGTACAGCTGGTTGACGAAGGCAACGCCGCGCATCCCGAGCTGCGCCCGATCGCTCTCGGGCAGCTCGCGCAGCGCCGCATAAAAGCCGCGCGGCCCGAGGAAGAACCCCGCGTGCAGCACCTGGCCGCCACGCAGCTCCCGCCCCAGGCACTGCGCCGCGATCCGCTCGCGGCTTGGCGCGTCGCCCAGGTCCGCGCGGATCCACTCCCCGCCGCACACCCGTACCCGCCCGGCGTCGAACTCCACCTCCTCGCGGAACACGCCGTGGCGCCTGAGGTCGGCGAACTCCGCCTCGCTCAGCACGGGTCCTGAGCCCGCCGCCGCGAGCTGCGCGAGAATGTCCGCGTCGAAGCGCTCGGCGATCTCACCCGCGGCGAGCAGCCTCTCGAGGGGAAGCGAATCGTAGGCGCGGCGGCGCAGGATCCCGGCGCGATACAGCTCGAGCAGCTGGTCGACGAACATCTCGCTCGAGGCGAACACTCCGGAGGCGAAGGCCTCCCGCCCGCCTTCACCCTGAATGAGGCCGGCCGCCTCGCGCGTGCCGAGCGCCTCGAGCGCACCGTTCCAGGCGGAGTTCTGCTGGTGCCGCAGCAGCAGTGCGTAGGCGAGCGAGTCGCCCAGCTCGCCGATGCCGATCTGCAGCGTGCCGCCGTCGCGCACCAGGCTGCTCGCGTACAGGCCGATGGCGTGGTCGACGGTGGCGAGCGGCGGGTTGGGCGGACAGAACAGGTCGTAGTCGTAGCGCGCGTCGTCCACCAGGAAGTCGAAGTGCCGCGGGTCGACCTGCGCGTGCCCGGTCATGAAGGGCAGCTGCGCGTGAATCTCCCCGATCATCACCAGCTCGCGCCCGGCCAGACGCGCGCTCTCGATGAGCGGCAGCAGGTCGGTGGTCACGTCGGGGTTGGAGCCGAAGCTCAGGCGCATCTCCCCGTCCTGCATGCGCCGCGCGAGCAGGTGCGCCACCACGTTCACCCCGCGCGCCATGACCTCACGCGCCACGTGCGTGTAGTTGGCGCTCAGGTAGTTGCGTTGCGCGTGCCGCGCGCCGAGGAACGCGCCGGGGGTGAGGAAGAACTCGATGACGCGGATGTTGGGCGGAATCGCGCCGGCGCGCACCGCGCGCGCGTACTCCGGTTCGACGTAGCTGCCGAACACACGCTCGACGAGCGGCCCCAGCAGGCGCGCTTCGATCCCTGAGCGCGCCTGCGGTTTCAGCAGCGACAGCGCGGTGATGATCGTCAGGTCGATCGCGGGATCACGGGCGGCGCGCCGGTAGAACTCGTTGGCGAGCGGGTTGGGCTTGCCAATCCCGAGCGGCAGCGCCAGCACGATGCGCGGTCCCACGCGGTGCAGTACCGCATCGACGCAGTGTCCGACGTCAGCGAATATCTCAGGCATGCTGGATCCGCGCGGCACCGGCACACGCACGAGGACGAGTTCGTGTACGTGGCTAGTGCGCCGCGCCGGTCAGGCGCAGGGTGAACGACACGGTCACGTCGTTGCCGGCCTGGTCGGTGGCTTTCCAGTCGCCCTGACCGACGCCGAAGTCGAGCCGGCGCACGGTGGTCTTGCCGATCAGGTAGCCGGCAGCCACGCCGTGCTCGTCGGCTTCGCGGAACGTGAACGGTATGCGCTCATCGCGCGTCACGCCGCGGATGGTGAGCTTGCCGACGGCTTGGTAGCCGCCCGCGGTCCTCTCGATCTGCGTGGCGCTGAAGCGCGCCTGCGGGAACTTCGCCACGGCGAACAGGTCGGCGCCGCGTAGCGTGTCGTCGCGATCCTGGTCCCCGGTGTCGAGTGAGCCGACCTCGACCGTGACCTCGAGCCGGCCGGCGGTGGAATTCGCCGGCGGAACATCGAAGCTCACGGCAAAGCGGGTGAACTTGCCGGTGTTGCGCGCACCGGCCTGCAGGAAGGTGAACTGCAGCGAGCTCTTCGCGGGGTCGAGCGTGTAGTGGCCGGCGGTGGGCGCGGGTGCCGCCCACGCGCTGGCGATCAGTGTCAGGGCGAGCGCGACGGCGCGCGGCAGGTATCGCATGGGTCGATCCTTCAGTTGTTGCGCGGGAACGGCAGCATGCGGCGCAGCACGTCATCCTTCAGCACCAGGTGGTGCTTGAGTGCGCCGGCGATGTGCAATGCAACCACGACGCCCAGCGCGCACGCCAGCGTTGCGTGGGTGACTACCAGACCGTGGTACAGCGGCTTGCTCTTCGGCACCAGGTCCGGGAGCTGAAAGAACCCGAACCAGCTGACCGGGAACCCACGTGCCGAGGACATCGTCCACCCGGACAACGGCATGACGAACAGCAGCACATACAGCGCGGCGTGCGTGAAGCGCGCCAGCGCCTGCTCGTACGGCTTGAGGGTTCCCGGCAGTAGCGGCGTCGGGTTCAGCCAGCGCCACACCAGCCGCAGGATCGCGAGGCCGAAAATGCTGATACCCACCGACTTGTGGTACGCGAACACGGTAAGCTTCTTTTCACCGAGCGGCAGCTCGCCCGCGATGGTCGCGAGCGTCACCTGCACGACGATCAGCAAGACGATCAGCCAGTGCAGCAGTTGAGTGACCGCGCCCCAGCGGTCGGTAGTGTTGCGGATCGCCATGGGGGTTAAGCTTAAAGGGGTGAGTAGCGGTTGCAAGGTCCGCGTGCTCGGCGCGCTGTTCCTGGCGTGCGCGCTGGCCGGATGTCCGACGCGCCCGCGTCCGGCCGGCGTGGCCGCCCAGCCGGTCGCCGGACCGCAGGCGATCGCTCCCCACGTCGGCCGCCCCTACGACATCGTGGCGCAGCAGTCGCTGCTCACCATCCTGGTGTATCGCGGCGGCACGCTCTCGGCCGCGGGGCACAACCACGTCATTGCATCACACGCGCTCAGCGGGACGATCTACCTGCCCGCCGACATCCTGAAGGCGAGCTTCGAGGTGCGCATCCCGGCGGCCGAGCTCACGGTCGATGAGCCCGGGCTGCGGGCGCAGGAAAACCGCGCCGATTTCCCCCCCGACGTCTCCGACTCGGCGCGCGACGGCACCCGGCGCAACATGCTGGGGCAGGCGCTGCTCGATGCCGGCGAGTACCCGCAGCTCGTGCTGCGCGCCGAACGGCTGGAGAGCGCCCCGCAGGCCGGGCCCGACGGAGTGCTGGCGCACCTACAGACCCAGGTGCGCGAGCAGCTGCGCAGCATCAGCATGCCGGTGCACTATGAGCGGCGCGCCGGCGAGCTGATCGTGTCGGGCGAGGGACCGTTGCGGCAGAGCGATCTGGGCCTGACTCCCTTCACCGCGCTCATGGGCGCGCTGGCAGTGCAGGACGAAATGCGGGTCAGGTTCCGCATCGTGGCGCGCGCCGCAAACACCGGCGCCGAGCCCGCGCACTGACGGCGCCACGGCGGCACCACTACTTCGTGCCGAGCTCCCCCAGCAGCTCCTTCGCCTTGTACACCTTGCGCAGCGCCTCGAAGATGATCGCCGGATCCACCGCCACCGCGCGATTCAACTCGGCGTCATACCAGTAATCTCCCGAGATCGCGTGGATGTTGCCGTCGAATATCAAACCCACCACCTCGCCGCTCGCGGCGATCAGCGGGCTGCCGGAGTTGCCGCCGATGATGTCGTTGCTGCTGGAGAGGTTGAACGGCGTGCGCGGGTCGAGCTCGCCCTTCACCGCCAGCCAGCTGTCGGGGATCCGGAACGGGTCCTGCCCGGTGGCGCGCTCGAAGAGGCGCGCCAGATGGGTGAAGGGCTCGACATCGTGGCCGTCCTCCTTCCAGCCCTCGACCCTGCCGAAGTTCAGCCGCAGCGTGAAGGTTGCGTCCGGCGGCACGCTGGTGCCATACACGTGAAAGCGCGCGCCTGCGATCTTCTCCGACGCCGCATCCACCGGCGCCTCCACCTCGTCCTCGTAGCGCTTGCGCACCGCGCGCGCCGGTGCGTCGATGGAGCGCGCCAGCTCGATCATCGGGTCGTGCGAGGCGGCGACCGCCGCCTGCCCGCCGTCCCACAGGCGCTTGCGCAGCGCTTCGGTCGCGAGCTGCGAGCCGTCCACCAGCCGCGCGGCCAGCGTGTCGGGCGAGTCCTTGGCGAGCAGCTGGCGCACGATCGGCGCGTCGGGTCCGAGCCACTCGCGCATGCGCTCGAGCGAGAACGACAGAGTGAGCTTGTCGAGCTGCGCATACACCGGCAGCGGGGCGGTCAGGCGCTGCGCGACGCGCGGCAGGGCCGCATCGCGAAATTCACGCAGGCGCTCGGTGTTGGGTTTGGCACGCTCGGCGGCACCGCGCACCAGGGTACGGGCATAGTTGAACAGGGCGCTGTTGAAGCCGGCGCCCTGCTCGATGAACGTATAGGGGAGGTACAGCTCGCGGTTGCGCACTTCCGCCTGCGCGATCTCTCCCCAGGGATCGCCGCTGGCGGCGGCGAGCTGCGGATCGGCGGCCACCTTGGCGCGCAGCGCCGCCTCGTCGTCGCGCTTGGCTTTCAATAGCCGCTCATCGAGCAGCGCGTCGAGCTGTCCGCGGCGCACCTTGATGGAGTTCTCGAGGCTGTTCAGCGGATCATCGACGATGCGGTTCGCCTCGGCGCCCGTCTTGCCGAATTCGATGTAGCGGCCGCGCAGCTCCGAGGCGCGCAGCAGCCAGCGCGGCAGGACCACGTCGCGCAGCTCCAGGAGCTGCGCCACCGTCAGATCCCGGTCGGTGTTGCCGGGATGCCCGGCGACGAACACCAGCTCCCCGGCGGTCGGTCCCGCGGGCCGCAGGCGCAGGAAGTTGGGTGACTTGGCGGGCTTGCCGTCCGGTCCGTAGGCGCGCAGCACCGACATGTCCAGGCACCAGCGCGGGAACTGGAAATTGTCCGGATCGCCGCCGAACGCGGCGATGGCGCGCTCGGGCGCGAACACCAGCCGCACGTCATCGTAACGGTGGTACTTGTACAGCCAGTACTGCCCGCCCTGGTAGAGGTCCACCGACTCGCATTTCAGCGGCCCGCCGCTGGCGTGCCGGCTGTCCTCCTCGCACGCCTGCTCGAGCTGGGTGAGGGTCTTCTTGCGCATGTCGTTGGCGGCCTTCGCATCCAGTCCCTGCAGCGCCGCCGCGACTTTCTCCGTGACGTTCTGCATCCCCATCAGCACGTCGGCGATCTGCGTGCCGCACCTGAGCTCCTGGTCGCGGGTACGGGCGAGGAAGCCGTCGTGCAGGAGGTTGTGCTCGCCGGTCGAGTGCTCGTCGAGGCACGCCTCCGAGCAGTGGTGATTGGTGAGTATCAGCCCGTCGGGGGACACGAAGGAGGCCGTGCAGTTCGACAGGCGGATGGTCGCGGTGCGCACCCGCGCGAGCCAGGCGCTGTCGATGGTGGCGCCGTATTCGCGCTTGACCGCATCGCTGGGAAAGTCATGGAAGGTCCACATGCCGGGGTCGCTGAACGCGGGCGGTGAAATGAGCAGTACGAGCAGGGCAAGGAGCGGGCTGCGGCGCATGGCGATCCCTTTCTTATGTCTGCGGCGACGGCGGCGGCCGGAAGAGGCGCAAATATTATGCGCGAATCACCCGCGCGCCGGGCACGCGCGGGTGCCGGCGCCCGCCGCACCGCGCGCTCGGCACGTCGCTGCAACGCCAGGGGAGCCGACCGGGCGTCAGGCCTCGTCCTGCAGCAACAGGAGCGCGACGCCTCCCGGGGCTTCGAGCAGCGCATTGGCGCGGCCGTCGAGGCCGCGCGGCAGCGCCGCGGCGCCCGCCACCCCCAGGGCGCGCAGCTTCGCGATGCGCGCCGCCATGTCCGGCGCGCCGAACACGATCATCGGACGGTCGCAGGTGCCCGGCCGGTGAAATGCGATGTCGAGATGATCGCTGGTGAGGGGCAGATGCTCGTAACGGGCGTGCGCCGCGCCCGCCGCGACGAACCCCAGGGGTTCCCAGAACGCCTGCGCAGCCGCAAAGTCCGCGACCGGCATGCTGAATTCCGCAAACTCCCCGCACAGCGATGCCTCCCCGGGCGCGCGGGCCACGGGGGAGAAGGTTCGCGCCTCGATGACCCTCACGGCCTGGCCGAACGGATCCTCGAAGCCGATCTGGTTGAACACCTCCTCGCCGGTGCGGCACACGGTCAGCTCGATACCCAGCGCGGTGAACTGCGCAAGGCTCGCGGCGATTCCCGGACGCACGAAGGTGAGGATGGGGGTGGAGTCGCGGCGCTGGTGCAGACCGAGGAACAGCCGCCCGTCGGTCAGCACGCCGTACGGGTGCGTGACGGTGTCGGTGGTGGAAGCCTGCGAGAATCCCAGCCGCTCGCACCACTCGACCGCGGTGCCGATGTCATCGGTCGCGAGACTGATTTCGTGAAAGCGCCCCGGCAGCGCCAGCTGCGCGCCCGCCATCTAAGCGGAGGCGCCGCGCGCCGCGCTGGACAGCCGGCCGTGCTCGGAATGCGTCCAGCCCTGACAGTGCTCGACGATGAGGTCGGAGAGACACAGCGCATGAGCGGCGCGGGCGTTGAGCGCGGGCACGTACTCGAAGCGTTGCCCGCCGGCGCCCATGAAGCAGGCGCGGTTCTCGATGCCGATCTCTTCGAGAGTCTCCAGGCAATCGACCGCGAAGCCCGGACACACCACCGTCACGTCGCGCACGCCGCGCGCCGGCATGGCGGCGAGCACGCTGCGGGTATAGGGCTTCAGCCAGTGGGTCGGACCGAAGCGCGACTGGAAGCTCACGCTCCATTCCTCCTCGCGCAGCAGCAGCTCGTCCGCCAGCAGGCGCGCGGTCTTCTGACACTTGCAGAAGTACGGATCGCCCTGGTGGAAGTAGCGTTCGGGAATGCCGTGGAACGACATCAGCAGGTGGCCCGTGCGCCCGTGCGCCCGCCAGTGCTCGGCGACGCTGGCGCGCAACGCCTCGATATAGCCTGGATGATCGTGGTACTCCGCGACAAAGCGCAGCTCCGGCAACCAGCGCCACCGCGACAGCTCGGCGCTGACCTGGTCGTAGACCGCGCCGGTAGTCGCGCCGCAATACTGCGGAAACAGCGGCAGCACCAGGATGCGCTGCGCCCCACAGGCGCGCAGCCGGTCGAGGGCTTGGTGCACGCCCGGCGTGCTGTACAG
>JBOIAH010000532.1:0-11371 GCA_050739055.1 Steroidobacteraceae bacterium
GTACTGGCCGGTCTCCCGCCGGATGCCCCCGCGGGCGACAAGGAGGCCTACGTCGACGCCCTCATCGTGCGCGCGCGCGAGCTGCTCGGCGCGGACGCTGTGCAGCGCGTGCTGCGGCTGTCGCTGACCGAGATGCTGGCCGACATCCGCGCGGATCTCGAGGAATTCGGCGTGCAGTTCGATCACTGGTGCTCGGAGCGCGCGCTCGCCGAAGGCGGTGCGATCGATCACGCGCTCAGCGTGCTCGAGTCGCAGGGGCGCCTGGAACGCCGTGACGGCGCGGTGTGGTTCCGCGCGACCGAATTCGGCGACGAGAAGGATCGGGTGGTGGTGCGCGAGAACGGGCAGAAGACTTACTTCGCCTCCGACATCGCCTATCACCTGCAGAAACGCGAGCGCGGCTTCACGCGTCTCATCGACGTGCTGGGCGCCGACCATCACGGCTATGTCGCGCGGGTACGCGCCGGACTCATCGCCATGGGGCAGCCGGGCGAGTCCCTGGAAGCGCCGCTCATCCAGTTCGTGAGCCTGTTCCGCGGCAGCGAAAAGATCCCGATGGGCAAGCGCGAGGCGCAGTTCGTCACCCTGCGCCAGCTGCGCGGGGAAGTCGGCAACGACGCCGCGCGTTTCTTCTATCTCATGCGCAGCCACGAGCAGCCGCTCGACTTCGACCTCGAGCTCGCCACGAGCCGCAGCAACGAGAACCCGGTGTACTACATCCAGTACGCGCACGCGCGTGTCGCGAGCGTCATGAAGCAGCTCACCGCGCGCGGCCTCACCTTCGAGCGCGCGGCGGGGCTGGCGAACGCCGCGGCGCTCACCGACGGCCACGAACAGGCGCTGCTCGCCTGCCTCACCCGCTACCCGGAGGTGCTCGAGCAGGCGGCCGTGAACCGCGCGCCGCACGCGCTGGCGCACTACCTGCGCGAGCTCGCCAACTTCTTTCACACCTACTATAACGCCCAGGCCTTCATCGTCGAGGACGCGCCGCTGCGCAATGCGCGCCTGGCGCTCGTGCTGGGCGTGCAGCAGGTCGTGCGCAACGGGCTCATGCTGCTCGGTGTGTCGGCGCCGGAGAGCATGTAGCGCGCGCAGCGCTCTTCATACCCGCATGGCCAGACTCACCACCCGCGACTACAAGAAGACTGCGCGCCGCCCGCTCGACTTGCGGCGCCTGCGCGAGTTCGGCTACGGCGTGCTGACCGGAGTGGCGCTCGCCGGCTTCGCCCTGGCATACCTCGGCGGCAACCGCCACCAGCCCCCGGATCTCGCCGACGCGCCCCACCCCGACCCGCACCACGCCGCCCCCGCCGCGAGCGACGCGCCGGGTGCGGGGAGCGATAAGGCCGCCGAGAAGTACGACTTCTACGAGATGCTGCCGAACTTCGAGGTCGTGGTGCCGGAGAAGGACAAGGACGTCGAGCGCGACCTGCCCGCCGGCGCGCCCATCGAGCGCCCCGGCGTATACGTCCTGCAGGCCGGCTCGTACCGCAATGAGTCGGACGCCGAGCGCGTGCGCGCGCAACTCGCGCTGCAGGGCGTGCACGCCCAGGTGCAGCGCGTCGCGGTGGACGCCGATGTGTGGCACCGGGTGCGCATCGGCCCGATCACCAATCTCCAGGAGCTCAACCGGGTGCGCAAGCAGCTGCGGGCCGCCGAGGTGGATGCGCTGGTGATCCGGGTCGGGGACTAGCCTCGATTCCCATGGCGCGCGCCCCAGGGTCTGGGTCACCGCTGCGTTCGCCGCCCGGCCAGCGCGGATTCAGCGCGGCGTGCGCTTCGCGCGCGGCTTCACCGTCACGGCCGCCGACATCGACGCGGCCACCGAGCGGTGCGCCTGGGTCATGGGCTCCGCCCGCCCAATAGTCGCCGCGACAACACCGACTGCATGTCACGCCGTCCGTCGGCGATCAAGTAGATGACGACTCGATCGTCATGAACACGGTAGATAACGCGATAGGGCTTGAAGAACACCTGTCGGTATTCTTGGATGCCAACCGCGCGCAACTCGACAGGCACGGCTCCTCGCTCAGGCATTGTCGCCAGGGTTTCTGCGATTCCCAGTAAGCGATCCAACACATGGTCTGCGCTCTGGGCCGAATCGAACTTGTTGATGTGGGTATAGATTTCCTCGCAGTCTCGTTCAGCATCCTCGGTAAGGACGACTTCGCGGCGCATCAGTCGGCTGCCTTGATTGACCGCAAGCGTTTCACGACGTCTCCGATCGGCTGGACTTTGCCCAGCGCAACCTGCTCGGAGCCAAGCGCCAAAATCTTGAGCAGCGCGAGCGTTTCCTGCGTCTCTTCGTACGTTCCTACATCTTGCAAAACGGCCCTAGCCTCGCCGTTTTGCGTAATCACCAGCGGCCGGCGCTGCTCGGCCAGTTCTTTGAGGACTTCGGCGGCGTTTGCCTTCAAGTAACTGATCGGCTTGATTTGGGTCGAATAGCGCATGGAGAAGTCCCCTCAAATGCATAGGACTAAATATAGTCCGTTAAGAGTCCGATTGCAAAAACCCTATGCGCGTGTCAGCGCTTGGATTTGCCGCGGCGCGCCGGCAAATGCGCAGCCGGGCGCGGGCTGTGCGCTTCAATCCTCGCTCATGTTGCGGAAGTCGACCCCGAGCGAGCGCAGCTTGCGGTACAGGTGCGTGCGCTCCATGCCGACGCGCTTGGCGAGCTGCCCGACCTTGCCGTTGCACAACAGCAGCTGCTGCTGCAGGTAGGCGCGCTCGAACTGCTCGCGTGCCTCGCGCAGCGGCAGCGCCAGCAGGTCCTGCTTCACCAGCGGCTCCCCGGCCGGGGCCTGCACCGCGAGCTCGCGCTCGATCTCCTCAAGGCGGATCTCCTCGCTCCCCCCGTGGGTCAGCAGTCGATGCACCAGGTGGCGCAGCTCACGCACATTGTCGGGCCACGGATAGTTACGCAGGCGGTTCTGCGCCGCGACGGAAAAGCGCCGGAACGGCAGTCCGTCGGTGTCGACCACCCGGTCGACCTGATGACGCAGCAGCTCCGGCACATCCTCGGCGTAATCACGCAGCGGCGGCACGCGCATGATGAGCACGTTCAGATGCGCCAGCAGATCGCGGCGCAGTGTGTCCCCGCCCGCACGCTGCTCGATGCCGGGCTGTCCCGAGGAGAGCACGCGGGCGCGGAACGCGACCGGCTCGCTGCCGCCCAGGCGCGTGAAGTGCCCCGACTCGAACACCCCGGCCAGCAGCCGCTGCACCCCGGGAGGCAGATCCTCGATCTCATGGATAAAGAGAGTGCCGTTGCCGGCTTCCTCGAGCAGGCCCGCCACCTTCGGCTCGCCGGCCGCCTCGCGGCCGAACAGCCGGCTCTCCGCGTCCGTCTCGCGCAGCGTGCTCGCCACCAGCGGCACGAACGCGGAAGCAGCGCGCGGCCCGTGCTCGTGCACGTAGCGCGCGAACGCTTCGCGCCCCGAGCCCGGCTCGCCGATCAAGAGCAGCGGCGAGGGGTTGGCCGCGAGCTGCTGCAGCTCGGCGCGCAGCTGCTGCATGAGGCGGCTCTTGCCGATCGGGACGGTGAGCGCGGAACCGAGCAGCTTCCCCGCCTGGCGGTGCCGCCGCCCGGCATCGAGGGCGCGCTCCACGGTACGCAGCAGCTTGGCGAGCGACAGCGGCTTCTCCACGAAGTCGAAGGCGCCGAGTCGCGTGGCTTCGACCGCAGTCTCGACCGTGCTGTGCCCGGACATCATCACCACCGGGCAGCCGTCGGTGGCCGCCGCCGACCACTCGCGCAGCAGGGTGATCCCGTCCACATCCGGCATCCAGATGTCGAGCAGCACGAGATCGGGAACCTGCCGGGCCCGCGAGGCGCGCGCCTGCGCGGCGTTGGCGGCCACGTCCACCTCGTAGCCTTCCTCGGAGAGGATCTCCTTCAGAAGGCCGCGGATGTCGGCCTCGTCATCGACCACCAGGATGTGTGGGTTGCTCATGCCCTTTCCCTCCGCAACTGATCACGCCGCTCGCGCGCCGCTCCGCCCGCAGAGCGGGTACTGTCCTTCACCGGCAGCACCACGCGCACGCGGGCGCCGCCCTCGGGACGATTGTCCGCGTCGATCCGCCCGCCGTGCTCCTCGACGATCTTCTTGACGATGGCGAGCCCGAGGCCGGTGCCCTTGGGCTTGCTGGTGACGTACGGGTCGAACACCCGGCCGAGAAGTTCGCGCGGGAATCCCGGCCCATTGTCACACACGGTCACGACGGCGTAGTCGGCCTCATCCCGGCAGTCCAGCCGGGTCGCGATCTCCAGCGCCGGCTGCGCGACCTCATTGAGGGCCTCCAGCGCGTTGGTCACCAGGTTATTGAGTATCTGGCGCACGCGCCCCCGGTCTGCCTCGATGCTCTCGAGGTGCTCATCGAGATCCAGGCGGATGCGCGCGCGCGGGTCCTGGGAGCGGTACAGGTCGGCCACCTCGGTTACCAGCTGATTCAGGCTGAAACGCGTGATCTGCATCTCCGGTGCACGCGCGTACTCGCTGAAGGCGTTCACCATCTGCTGCATGGTCTGCACCTGCTGCACGATCGTGCGGGTGCCGCGCTCGAGAATTTCCGCATCCTGCTCGTTCATGCCGGTGAGCAGGCGCCGCCGCAGGCGCTCGGCCGACAGCTGGATCGGCGTGAGGGGATTCCTGATCTCGTGCGCCAGGCGCCGTGCGACCTCGCCCCAGGCGGCATCGCGCTGCGCCTGCAGCAGCGCCGTGATGTCGTCGAAGACGATGACGAACCCCACGTCCGCCGCGTGCTCCCCGGGGAGCGGGGTGCAGGCGCACATGAGAGTGCGGCGGCCGGCGGCGCCGTCCAGCTCGAGCTGCTCGCGCCACTCCTCGCGCCCGGCGGCGAAGCGCACCGCCAGCGCGGCGACGAATTGCCCCAGCCGTTCGTTGCCGGCGGCGAGCTCGGGCAGGGGCTTACCCGCGGCCGCCGACAGCTCGCTGCCGAGGATCGCGCCGGCCGCCTGGTTCGCCATGCGTACGGTCATGCTGCGATCGACCGCCAGCACGCCGGTGGACAAGCGCGCGAGGATGATGGCGAGACGCTCGCGTTCACGCTCCACCGCCTGCTGGCTGTGGGTCGCCTCGGCGCGGGCGCGCCGCAGGCGCTTGGTCATGTCGTTGAAGGAGTGCACCAGGAATCCCATCTCGTCGCGCGAGGGCAGCGGCAGGCGCGTGCCGAAGTCGCCCTTGCCGACGGCGCGCGTGCCCGCGATCAGGTCCTGCACCGGGCGCACCAGGCGCTGCGCCGAGAAGATCGCACCGTAGATGGCGGCCAGCATCGCCAGCAGCAATACCAGGGTGAGCGTGAGGCGGAAGCTGTACTTGAGGGGCTCGCGCATGGCGGCGAGGTTGCCGTACTGCGAATAGGTGTTCTGCACCGCCTCCGAGAGCGCCGCGATCTGCGCCGGCACCGGGTAGATCGCTACGACGAAGCGCCCGCCGGGACTCGCGGCGGAGTCGACCGCCGCGCCGGTGCGGATCAGGTAGCGGCCGCCGGCCTGCGGCTCGAGGCTCACGTACGGCAGGCGCTGCCCGACCTGGCGCAGCAGATCCGGCGGCGGCTGCGACGGCAGCGTCGCCAGCGGATTCTCCAGGCTCGCGGCGAGAATGCGCCCGTGCGGGCCGAACAGCGCGATCTCGAGCGCCTCGCTCGCGCGGCGCTCGGCGTCGAGCTGCGCCTGCCTCGCGCCCGGCGCGGCGCCGGTGAGCGTGCGCGCCAGCGCCTGAGTCCTGCCCGAATACTCGCGCATGCGCAGCTCGAGCGCGGCGCGCGACAGCACCACGGCGTCGTTCAGCCCCTGTTTGACCTCCACCGTGAACCAGCTGTCGATGCCGCGGTTGAGGAACTCGAGCGAGGACAGGTAGACGATCAGCAGCGGCGCGACCACCAGCGCGCCGAAGATGCCGACGGTGCGGGCGGTGAGCCGCGAGCCGGGCACGTGCGCGCGGTAGTCGCGCACCAGGCGCCACAGCTTGCGCATCACGAGCACGGTGAGCACCAGCACCGCGCAGATGTTGAGCAGCAGTATCCAGCGCTGCAGCCGCTCGAACTCCGCCGAGTTCTGCACGCTTTTGGCGAGCAGCAGGAAGGCGGCGAGTCCGATCACCGCCCAGAACACGCCGAGAACCAGCGCGTTGCGGCGGGCGCGGCGCAGCGCCTGCGGATTTACACCGGCAGTGACCATGAATACCACTCGCTCTGCCGCGCCCAGTCGTCGGTCCAGAAGAGCAGCGCCCGCAGCGACGCCGGCAGCCGTCCGCGGCGCACTCCGGCGCGCACGCTGATCGTGTAGTTGCCGCCGTCGAGCTGCGGCTCCACCAGGATCGGCCAGGCGTTCACCTTGCCGAGAAAGTCGAGCGCCTCCTCGAGCGTCGCGAAGGTGTCCTGATCGCCGCTGCGGGTGTCGCGCACCACGTAGCGGTCGCTCACCGCGTGGTAGCTGAGCTCGCGCAGCAGCGTCAGGTCGACGATGCTGGCGTTGAACCAGAAGCGCCGCTCGCGGTCGACGCGCGCTTCGACGTCGAAGGTGAGAGTGATGCCATCGCGCAACGCAGTGCGGATCGCCGGGCTCACCGGGTACTCGATCCGCGCGTAAAGCAGAAAGACCCCCTTATCGACGTTGACATAGGCCGAGTGCACGTCGAGCACGCCGTCGAGCGCATCCGCCAGGAGCGTACCGCCCGCGGCACCGAGCGCGAGCAGCCCGACGGTCGCGAGAAGCTTCCGCCCGATCGAACCGTCCCTTGCTGGATCGCCGCGTAGCATGGATGCAACGACTGGCCTCGCATATGCGACCGGCAGCAGGCGCTCAGATTCCGGCCGTTGTCTTTTCGAGACAAGCATAATAGAAGCCGTCCGTCCCCGCCTCTGCCCCCGGCAGCAGCTGCACTCCCGGGGAACGCTCGACTGCCCCTGGCGCCAGCGTCGAGGGCGAGGGCATTTCTGCCACGGCCATCGCCGGGCACGCGGCGAGCAGCCGTGTGATGATTTGTTCGTTTTCCTCCGGCAGCACCGAGCAGGTCGAGTAAACCAGGCGCCCGCCGGGGCTGAGCATGCGCGCGGCCGCCTTGAGAATCGCCAGCTGTCCGGCGCTGAGCCCCGCCAGGTCCGCCGCGCGCCTGAGCAGCTTGATGTCGGGATGACGGCGGATGACGCCGCTCGAGGAGCACGGCGCATCCACCAGGATGCGCTCGAAGGTCCGTTTGTCCCGGAAAGCTTCCGGGTCGCGCACATCCGCGACCAGAAGATGCGCGCGGCGCTTCAGTCGCCTGAGGTTGTCCCGGATGCGCTCGAGCCGGCCCGCATCGATGTCGACCGCCGTAAGGTCGGCACTCTCGCCCACCTGCTCGAGGATGTGTCCGGTCTTGCCCCCGGGCGCCGCACAGGCATCCAGCACGCGCATTCCGGGGCGCACATCGAGCAGGGAGGCGGCGAGCTGCGCCCCCGCGTCCTGCACCGAGACCACTCCGTCGGCGAAGCCCGGGAGCTCACCTACGGATACCGGCTGCGCCAAAGTTAACGCAGATGAGATCCATTGGACCGGATGCGATTCAATTGAGGCGGTAGCGAGCCTCACGCGGTAATCCGCCACGCTCGAGCGTGACAGGTCCACGCGCAGCGTCATGGGGGGATGGGCATTGTTGGCCTCGAGAATGCCGGCGCACTGCGCAGGCCAGGCGGCGCCGATATGCTCCACGAGCCACGCCGGGTGCGCGGTGCGTCCGGGCAGATCCGTGTCCACCGGGGCCAGCAGTACCGCCCGCTCGGCCACAAACCGCCGCAGGACCGCGTTCACAAGCCCGGTCGCGCGTTCGGCGTCGAGGATGCGCGCGGCATCCACCGCGGCGTGCACGGTCATCTCCGGGACGTTGCGCGAATACTCGACCTGGTGAGCGCTGACCACGAGGAGCGCCCGAATCGGTCCGGCCACCCCGCTGGGGCGGGACAGCAGCCCGTCGAGCGCCGGCGCGAGACGCAGGAACCAGCGGAGGGTGCCGAGGGCGATGGCCCGCACGGCGGCCCGCTCCGGCGCCGCCTCGACGGCTGCGAGTGCGGCATCCGCGGACTGCCCCTTCGAGACCACGGCATGGAGGACCCGGGCCGCACCCGCGAGCGCCGCGGCACCGGGAGCCCAGCGCGAGCTAGCCAAGCTGCCGGCCTGCGAGGGATACGTTGTGAGCGAAGTCCCGCACCGCAAGCACCCGCCCGCCGGGTTTCTGGACCTCACCGACCGCCAGGAGGCCGTGGCCGCAGCGGACCAGCATGAAGCCGTCCTGAACGGCGAGTATCATGCCAGGATCGATGGAGTTGTCGCCTGATCGCTGCAAATCAGACGGAGTGTCGCGGTCCGGACGGGCCTGGGCAGCATAAATGCGCAATCGCTCCCCCGCGAGCACCGTCTCCGCCACGGGGCGTGGGTTGAAGGCACGAACCTGGCGCTCGATGGCCTGCGCGTCGGCGCTCCAGTCGATCCGCCCTTCCGCCTTGTCGATCTTGGCCGCGCAGGTCACACCGTCATGCGGCTGCGGTCGGGGTTTGAGCGTCCCGGCGGCAAGTCCCGCGAGTGCCTCGAGCAGCGCCGCGGCCCCGACCCGGGCCAGAGCCGCGTGCAGTGAGCCGCTCGTGTCGTCGGGCGCGATGGCGAGCCTTTCCTGCAGCAGCACCGGACCCGTGTCCAGCCCCTCGTCCATGCGCATGATGGTGATGCCGGTTGCGGTGTCCCCGGCCAGAATGGCGCGCTGCACGGGCGCCGCGCCGCGCCAGCGCGGCAGGAGCGAGGCATGGATGTTGAGACATCCGAGGCGCGGCAGCTCAAGCACCTCGGGCGGCAGCACAAGGCCGTAGGCCACGACCACCAGAACTTCCGGCTGCCAGGCGGTGAGCTGCGCGTGCGCCGCGGCGGTGCGCAGACTCGCGGGCTGGAAGACGGGCAGATGGTGCGCCTGCGCGAACGCCTTCACCGCGCTCAGGCTCAACGTGCGCCCGCGTCCGCTCGGCCGATCGGGCTGGGTCAGTACGCCGGCCACGCGGTGGTGGGCGAGCAGGGCCTCAAGCGCAGGCCGCGCGAACTCCGGCGTGCCGGCGAAAACGACGCGCAACCTTAACAGCCTGCCGGAACGTGGCACTGAGTGACTAGTACGCGCGGCGCGCGCTCACCTTTCCCGGAGCGGCGCGCGGCGAGCGCTCCTTGCGCTCTTTTTCGAGTCTCTTGCGAATGCGCTCGCGTTTCAGGTCCGAGAGGTAATCGACAAACAGCTTGCCCTCGAGATGATCCATCTCGTGCTGGATGCACACCGCGAGGATGTCGTCGTAATCGCGCTCAAAGACCGCGCCGCTGCGGTCGTGGGCGCGCACCCGCACCTTCGCTGCGCGCTTTACCTCGTCGAAGATACCCGGTACGGACAGGCACCCTTCCTCGGTGCTCACCTCGCCCTCGCGCGCGAGAATCTGCGGATTGATGAGCACCACCGGCTCGGTGCGAGCCGGGGAAATGTCGATGACGATGAGCCGCTGGTGCACATCGATCTGGGTCGCCGCGAGCCCGATCCCGGGGGCGGCGTACATGGTCTCGAACAGGTCGTCCACGAGCGCGCCGAGCGCCGCGTCGAACTCGGTCACCGGCTGGGCGCGGGTGCGCAGCCGGGGGTCGGGGAACTCCAGGATGGTGCGTAAGGCCATGGTCTCGCCTGAGATGGGGGTGCCGCCCCCCGTGATCCAGCGCACAAAGTTGACATTAATTCATATGTCAACCGGGCGGCGTGTCAGTATAACAATTAGAATCTCGGGCGCTGCTTGTGCGCCCCACCTCGTGCACTTCAGGAGTGGAGGATGGTCTCTAATCAAGTACTTGGAACCCGCCTGGCGGCGGGCCTGGTCACCGTATCGATCACGCTCGCCGGGTGCGCCCATTTCAGGCATACCCGGAGCACCACCGCCGCACAGGCCGCCCCGCCCGCCCAGGCGTCGGCGCCCGCCGAGGCGAGCCCGGCGCCCGAGGCGCAGATGACGGCCACCGAGGCGGCCATCAACGCCGCCAATGCCCGGGTGGCGGAGACGCCCAGCACGGGCCCCGCCCCGGTGGTGAACCCGACTGCCCCGAAGCACTACGTCGTCAAGCGTGGCGATACACTCTGGGGCATCGCCTCCATGTACCTGCGCGACCCGTGGCTGTGGCCCGAGGTCTGGATCATCAATCCCCAGGTGGCCAACCCGCACCTGATTTATCCGGGGGATACGCTCGCGCTCGCCTACGGCGCGGACGGCCGCCCGCAGGTCACGCTCGAGCAGGCCGGCGCCGTGCGCCTGGATCCGCGCCTGCGCAGCACGGCGCTGGATACTTCGATCCCGACCCTTCCCTATGCTTCCATCCAGGCATTCCTGTCGCACCCGACCGTGCTCACCAACGACCAGGTCAGGCACGCGCCCTACGTGGTTGCCATCCGCGACATGCACGAGGTCGCGGGCTCGAGCATGGAAGTCTACGTGAGTAACCTGACCGCCGAGGAGAGCGCCCGCTTCAGCGTGGTGCACGTCGGCGATGTGCTGCGCGACCCGGACGACGGTGCGGTGCTGGGCTACGAGGGCATTTACACCGCGACCGCGCTGGTGGAGCGCCCGGGCAGCCCCGCCAAGGCGCTGCTGATCGAGCCTGCGCGCGAGACGCTGCGCGGCGACCGGCTGCTGTCGGCGGAGGAGCAGACACCCGTCAACTTCACGCTGCGCGCCCCCGGGAGCGACGTCCACGGCCGCATCATCGCCGTGGTCGGCGGCACCGACCTGGTCGGCCAGTTTGAAGTCGTCGCGATCAACCGCGGCAAGCGCCACGGCCTCGAGCCTGGCAACGTGCTGGCGGTGGACTCAGCCGGCGACACGGTGCGCGACCTGTACCGCGGCGGGGCCAACATCGGCAAGTCGACCGGGATGGGCAGCTCGTTCGCCCCCAAGGTGAAACTGCCGGATGAGCGCACCGGGACGCTGCTCGTCTTCAAGGTCTTCGACCGGTTGAGCTACGGGCTCATCGTCGGGGCTTCGGACACCATCCACGTGTCCGACGTCGTGCGTAACCCGTAACAGCGCGCAGCCTTAAGCCGACCGCGCGCAAAAGCGCACGCTTCAAGCCGTAACGCACCCGCGCCGCGCAACTACGCGGGGTAGCGGGCTTGCTATGCTCGCGAGCCATGGAAGCGGCACGGGCGCGGGCGGTGCTGGCGCGGGCCCCGGGACTCACGGCGGAAGCTGCGCGCGAGCTGCTCGCCGCCGCGGATGGCGACCCGGGTGCGGCCTGCGAGGCACGCGCGCGGCGCGCCGTGCAGCTGCCGCCCGCGGCACGGGCGTTTCTCGCCGCGCCCGATGA
>JBOIAH010000533.1:0-1407 GCA_050739055.1 Steroidobacteraceae bacterium
GGACCGGCACTCCAGGGAGCCCGTGAACGGCCAGCTGACGGTGACCATCGGCAAGTTCTACCGGGTGACGGGTGAGAGCACCCAGCATCGCGGTGTGCAGCCCGACATCCCGCTCGCCTCGGTGCTCGACACCAAGGAGGTCGGCGAGAGCGCACTCGAATCGTCCCTCCCCTGGGACCGTATTGCCGGCGTTCCCTTCAAGACCAGCACCCTTGAAGCCGCGGGGCCGCCGGTGGCGGCCCTCACCTCGGAAGAGGATGTGCGCGCGCAGCGCGATCCGGACTACCGGTGGCTCATGTCGGACATCGCCGCCATCGACAACCTGCGCGAGCAGCACAGCGTGTCCCTCAACCTCAAGGTGCGGCGCGACGAGCGCGCGCGCGAGGATAAGGAGCGCCTCGAGCGCGAGAACAGCCGGCGCGTGGCCAAGAACCTGCCGCCGTTCAAGAGCGTCGAGGAAATGGAGAAGACGCGGGACCACGAGCCCGACGTCATGCTCGATCAGGCCGCCCAGATCATGGCCGACATCGTGACCGGTGCGCACCCGACGCCGCCCCAGAAGACCGCCCGCGCCGGCTGAGCAGGGCGCACCCAGGCTTGCGTTGGCTGCAGCGCAGGCCGCGAAAGTCACGTCTTTCGCGGCCGGAACGCAGGCACTGTCCGAAGAATCGCCGCAGGCGATTCTTGCAATGAACTAGCGCAGCAGGACCCGGAACAGGTCCCAGGTATCCTCGGCGAGCACGTTGGGCACGCGCGCGGCGCCGCTGCCCTGTGCCGCAACGTCGAGCGCGTCGCGAGCCGCAGCATCGATCGAATCGGTGAGCGGAGCGGTGTCAGCGGCGCCGCGGTAGCGTACCAGCGGTCTCAGCCGCTCGGTGCGCGCCCTGATCTCGGCGGCAAGTCCCGCGCGGCCGCCGATCAGACCCTGGGCGCGCTGAATCTGCGCCATCAGCATTACGCATTCCCTGGGCGTGCCGTACTCGTCGCTCGCCGCGCGCTTGCCGGTTGCCTCGCGCGCCAGAGTGACGAGCGGCGTTTTCATCACCTGCAGGCGTGCGCACAGCACCTCGGCGTAGGCGATCGCCGCCAGATTGATCGCGCGCCGCGCCGGCAGCGACAGCCCGGGAAACTCCGGCGGCGCTTCCCCGCCGAGCGCCTCGAGCGCCGCCTGCGCCTGGAGGAAGGACGCGCGGGCGGCCACGGCGGCCGCCTCGGCCGCGGCGATGCGCCGCTCGAGCGCGCGGCGGCGGAAGTAATGCCACAAGCGTGTGAGGGCGGCGCGCTCACCCTCGAGCGCCGCGAGCTGCCGGCTGGCTGCCGCGCTCAGCTCCTGCGCCGCCCGCAGCTGGTTCTCGCAGGTCTGGCGGCGCGCGAACTGCCGCCGGTTGTGCAGCGCGAGGTGATGGC
>JBOIAH010000534.1:0-1451 GCA_050739055.1 Steroidobacteraceae bacterium
AGGACCGTTTCGGCAATCGCATCGCCTCGCGCGACGTGCAGCCGCGCGATTACCTGCCGCGAGCGATTCCCGCGACGTCGCTCCTGTCGGTGGATCAGCGCATCGATGCCGTGATGGCCTTCGTGGACCCCGGCTCCAATGCCGTGGGATTCGAGCTCGACGCCTGCCTGCCCGTGAGCGGCGGGCGCGTCGCCTGCGCCAACGACGTAAGCGCTCGCTGAAGGCTCAGGCGTGCGCATCGGACCTCACGTCCTGCCCTCACCGGTCGTGCTCGCGCCCATGGCGGGTGTGACCGACCGACCCTTCCGCATCCTGTGCCGCAAGCTCGGCGCGGGACTCGCGGCCTCCGAGATGCTGAGCTCGGACACGCGGCTATGGAGCAGCGCCAAATCGCGCCACCGAATGAACCACGAAGGCGAGCCCGAGCCGCGCGTGGTGCAGCTCGCCGGGGCCGATGCACGCGCGCTCGCCGAAGCGGCGCGCCTCAACGTGGCGCTCGGCGCGCAGATCATCGACCTGAACATGGGGTGCCCGGCAAAAAAAGTCTGCGGCAGGCTGTGCGGTTCGGCGCTGCTCACCGACGAGCCGCTGGTGGCGCAGATCCTCGAGGCGGTCGTGAGCGCCGTCGAGGTACCCGTAACGCTCAAGATCCGCACCGGCTGGGACCGCCAGCACGTGAACGGCGTGAACATTGCATGCATCGCGGATCGCTGCGGCATAGCAGCGCTCGCGGTCCACGGGCGTACGCGCGCCGACTTCTATACGGGGACGGCCGAATACGCCACGATCCGCGACATCAAGGCGCGCGTGCGCATTCCGGTATTCGCCAATGGCGACGTCACGACGGAAAAAAAAGCGCGCGAGGTACTTGATTTCACCGGCGCAGACGGAGTAATGATCGGGCGCGCGAGTCACGGGGCGCCATGGATCTTTCGCGCTGTCAACGCCTGCCTGCAGACGGGAATTGAGACGCCGGCACTTCTGCGCGCCGACGTGCGTGATATGATTCTCTCGCATCTCGACTCCGTGTATTTCTTTTACGGGGAGGAGAGCGGAGTCCGGATTGCGCGCAAGCATCTCGGCTGGTATTGCGAGCAGCTGCTCGACGAGCCGGCGCAGGTTCGCCGGGATCTGATGGGGGCTGCGAGCACGGCCGCACAGTTCGCGCAGACGCTTAAGCATTTCGACGACTGGGTGGACGAGGCTGCGGTGGCGGCCTGACGCAGGGCTTTTTCCTGGGGGGTCTTACATGACGGCAAAGAAAAGGACTCGGGCTCGTGAAGCCACCTCCGCCAGAGTGAACGGGCGCGAGCTGCCGCTGCGCAATCACGCCGAGCGCGCGCTGAGCGACTACTTCACCAGCCTGAACGGCCATCGGCCCGCCCACCTGTATGACCTGGTGCTGCGTGAGGTCGAGGAACCCCTGTTTCGCGTGGTCCTCGACTATGCGC
>JBOIAH010000535.1:0-1394 GCA_050739055.1 Steroidobacteraceae bacterium
GAACGGCGGACACCGAAGCGCCGGAGTTCATGCAGATCTACGGCCTCGAGGTCGTGGTCGTCCCGACGCACCGGCCGATGATCCGCAAGGACAACGCGGACTTCGTCTACCTCACGCAGAACGACAAGTTCCAGGCGATCATCGAGGACATCCGCGACTGCGTGCAGCGCGAGCAGCCGGCGCTCGTCGGCACGACCTCGATCGAAACCTCGGAGTTCCTCTCGGGACTGCTGCAAAAGGAGGACGTGCCGCACCAGGTGCTCAACGCCAAGCAGCACGAGCGCGAGGCCCACATCGTCGCCCAGGCCGGCCGCCCCGGCACGGTGACCATCGCCACCAACATGGCAGGGCGCGGCACCGACATCGTGCTCGGCTGGAATCTCGAGGCCGAGCTCGCCGCCGCCGGTGAGATCGACGAGGAGAGCCGCGGGCGGCTGCGCGCCGAGTGGCAGGGGCGGCACGACAAGGTACTCAGCGCCGGCGGGCTGCACATCGTGGGCACCGAGCGCCACGAATCCCGCCGTATCGACAACCAGCTGCGCGGCCGCTCGGGCCGCCAGGGCGACCCGGGCTCGAGCCGCTTCGACCGGTCCATGGAAGACAACCTGATGCGCATCTTCGGCGACCCGGTGCGCACCAAGCGCCTGTTGCGGATGGCGGGCATGAAGGAAGGCGAGGTGATCGAGAGCGGCATGCTCACCCGCCAGATCGAGAAGGCGCAGCGCAAGGTCGAGTCTCACAACTTCGACATCAGAAAGCAGCTGCTGCTGTTCGATGACGTCGCCAACGATCAGCGCAAGGTGGTCTACCACCAGCGCACCGAGATCATGGGCACCCTTGATCTCTCGGGGGCGATTCGCGGCCTGCTCGAGGACTCGGTCGGGGCGCTCCTCGATCAGTACCTGCCCAAGCACGCCGCCGCGGCCGACTGGGACCTGCAGGGCCTCAGCGCGGCGCTGCTGCGGGACTTCAACACGCGCGTGGATCCGCAGGGCTGGCTTGGCGAGGAGCCGGAGCCGGAGGAGCAGTCGCAGCGCGAGCGGGTGGTGCACGCGGTGAGCGAGGCCTATGACGCCAAGGTCGCGCGCATCGGCGCGCCGATCATGCGCCACCTCGAGAAGGACGTGATGCTGAACAAGCTCGATCAGCACTGGCGCGAGCATCTGGCGGCGATGGAATATCTGAAACAGGGCATCCATCTGCGCGGCTACGCGCAGAAGGACTATCGCTTCGAGTTCAAGCGCGAGGCTTTCGAGCTGTTCGCCGCCATGCTCGAGCGCGTCAAGTTCGAGGTCTCCTCGCTCATGACCACGATCGAGGTGCGCACCCAGGAGGAGATCGACCGCGAGGAGGAGGAGCGCCGTGCCCGCCTGATGCGCGCACTGCAGGCACAG
>JBOIAH010000536.1:0-2700 GCA_050739055.1 Steroidobacteraceae bacterium
AGCGGCCAACCCGCGAAACGGCGCCCCGGCCTCGATCGCCTGCAGTTGCTCGGGATCCCCGACCAGAACGACTTTGGCGCCGGCGGCTTCCGCGCGCTCGAGGACGCCGGCGAGCTGCCGGGTGCCCACGAGCCCGGCTTCATCGATCACGAGCACATCGCGCCGCGTGAGCCTCTCGCGACCGCCCGCCCAGGCGAGTTCCAGACTCGCAAGCGTCCGGGAGGTGATCCCACTGGCGTGCTCGAGGTTCTCGGCGGCGATCCCCGAGAGCGCCGCCCCTTTGACCGTGAGCCCTTCCGCCTCCCATGCGTGCCGGGCGCAGCCCAGCATCGTGCTCTTGCCGGCACCGGCGACGCCGACCACGAGGGCGAGATCCGTGCCGGCGGTCACGTGCTCGAGGGCCGCGCGCTGCTCGGCGGACAGGGGGCTCTCGATGAGCACTTGCTCGCGATGCGCATCGGACACGACGTGCGCTCGGAGGCTTGCGAGCCGCTCTCCGCGCTCGAGCAGCTCCCGCTCCAGGCCGAGCATCTCCTGGGTGGTGTACCGCATCGCACCCTGCTCATCGCGCCCGAGCGCGACGAGCTCGCGGGAGGTGGTCACCTTCAGGAACACCGCCTGGAACTGCTCGGCCCCTTCCGTCCGGGTGTGCAAGAACCTGGCGATATCCCGCTCGGTGAAGGTCGCTTGATGGTGCGTGATGGCTTTGAGGGCAACCCCGGGGTCCCCGAGGATGCGCTCGCCGTTCTCGGCGGCGATTGCTTGGGCCTCAAGCACCCGCTCGGCCAGGTTGCGCGGTAAGTCGGGCTCCTGCTGGCGCGCGAGCGAGAGCCCGAGCTTGCGGCCCGGTACCAGGTCAATCCCCTGCGCCTCGAGCGTGCGGTGATCGATGGTGAGGTCAAGCCCTGCCCGGGCCAGGTGCTCATTCGTAATCTCCGCCCACTGCGATCGCCAGGCGAGGAGTTCCGACTTCGTGTTCCAGTCCCGGCGCTTCCAGCCGAAGCCGGTTTCCGTGAGCGTGCGGGTGGTGAGCAGGAGGTGCGCGTGGGGGTTCTCGGGGTTGTCCCGGTGAATGGCGAAATCCGCGACCATGCCCTGCGAGACGAACGTGTGCTTGACGAACTCGCGCATCAGCTCGACTTGGCTCTCCTTCGTGAGCTCCACGGGCAATGCGATCTCGATTTCGCGGGCAGGTTGCGCGTCCTTGCGTCGCTCCACGCGCTCTACGGTATTCCACAAGACGCTCCGGTCGTACACCCAGGCTGCGGCGCCCTCGGGGGCGAGGATCTCGGAATGCTCAACACCCGGCTTCTCGGTGTAGTCGAAGCTGTACCCGATGCGCTCATCGTGAATGCGCGAACCGGAGCGATAGGCGGCCGCTCCGACGGCGGAGCGGCCCTCGGAGCGCTTCACCATCTTCGCGTGCAAGTGGTAGATCGCCATGGGGATTTGTTAGCTTCGCTCTCAATGTTCTTCGATCGCAGACTGTATCAGAAGCTCTCTTACGTCGCGCCGCGACGTATAAGTGCGCTGTTAGCGCAATCTTTCGCCTCCCGTTAGAGGTCAGAAAGCTACCCTACGCTTAAGGTTCGCGGTACGCTAGGCGCTACGGGGTTTATCAGTCTCACCCAGGCATGAAGACCAAGAGGCGCGGCGCCTTCTAGCGCACGCGCGCTGACCGCCTCACCGCGACCCACCACACCGTAAAAATACCACCATGCCCAAGATCGACGAGCGCATCAGTGCCCTCGAGGAGCGTTTAAAGCAGCTCAAAGCGCGACAGCAGCGCATGGAGAATCGCCACCGGGCCGTCGAGTCCCGCCGAGCTCGCAAGGCCGACACCCGCCGCAAGATCCTCCTGGGCGCTATCGTGCTCGCCCGCATGGAGCAAGGCAGACTCCAGAAGTCCGACGTCCACGGCTGGCTCGATGAAGCCCTCACTCGCCCCGATGACCGTGCCCTCTTCGACCTGCCGAAGCGCTGAGGGGCCCAAGGAGCCGGCGAGCGCGTGGACGCGCTCACCGGCTTCAGGAAAGGTTTGGCGAGGGACGGGGCTGTGCGGGGTCCTTCGTTGGGCGATCGTGGCGCTGAGAGCACGAGGTGAAGGTTCGGTAGAAGGCAGACGCCTGCATCCTGCAGGCTCGCTGCCGCTCGGTACTGCTCACTGCTTTGCGGTTCACTACGTTGCAACCTTGTTGTGAGGCCCGCGACGTTGTGGGCGGGTCGCGTCCGCGAGCCGTCCACACGTCCGCGAGGCCAGCTATCGGAGTGCTATAGGTTCTTAACTATAGGATTGCGTGACAAAGTGACCGTAAATTTCCGGCCAAAGCGTGACAAAGTGACCGTGCCAGGCGTGACAAAGTGACCGTGGATAACTGTCTGAATAGACAATGTTATCCACAGGAAGGCGTGGCACAGTGGCCGTGGTCAGTCCCGGCCAGGCAGGGGCAGATATTTCCGGCGCACCGGCGGGCGGCTGTGGAAGAGCTTCATGCCGGCAGTAGTCAGCTCGAATTTCGCCTCGGGGTAGACGAACTTCGCCAGCTTCAGCGTGCGTACAAACACTCGCCGGAAGAAGCGAATGTGCTCATAGCCATGGCCGAACTGCCCGTGGAGCGCGGCCCAGGACACCAGAACGCTCTTGCCCTCCTCTACGCGGTGCAGACGCTGGGCAAGCCAGGTGTAGATGTCCAGAGCCAT
>JBOIAH010000537.1:0-4692 GCA_050739055.1 Steroidobacteraceae bacterium
CCCCGAGGGATGCCGAATGTCCGGTGAGCACCAGCGCCAGCACCACGCCGCCGATCGACAACGGCAGCGAGAACAGGATGGTGATCGGCTGCAGCACCCGCGCGAACAGCAGCACCAGCACCGCGAACACCATGAGGATACCGGTGCCCATGGCGATCATCATGTTGGCGAGCAGCTCGTTCATGTACTTGGCATCGCCGATCTCGACCAGGTGTACTCCCTGCGGCAGGTGCTTGAGGGTCGGCAGATTGTAGATGGCTTTCATCGCCGGGCCGAGCTCTGCGCCCTTGAGGTCGGCATCCAGGAACAGGCGCCGGCTCTGGTTGTAACGGCGCACGCGCGCCGGCCCCTCGCCGAAGCTGATATCCGCGACCGCCTTGAGCGGCACGGTGCCGCCGGACGAGGTGGGCACCGGCAGGTTCTCGAGCGTCGTGAGGTTCTTGCGGCTGTCCTCGTTGAGGCTCACGCGGATCGGCACCTGCCGGTCGGCGAGCGAGAACTTGGCGCTGTTCTGGTCGAGGTCGCCGAGGGTCGCGATGCGGATGGTCTCGCTGATGCTCTGCACGGTGACGCCGAGCTGCGAGGCGAGATCCAGGTGCGGATGCACCAGGATCTCGGGACGCGGCAGGTCGTTGTTGATGCGCGCGTCGCGCACGAACGGCAGCTTGCTCATCTCGTCGACCACCTTGCGGGCGGTGTCGTAGGTGAGCTGCGGATCGTCTCCGGTTATGTAGATGTTGACATCGCGGCCGTTGCCGTTGCGATTGAAGTGCAGTTGCGCGTCCGGAATGACCTTCAGCTCCTGGGTGACGCGATCCTCCCACTGGCGCTGGGTCACGTGGCGCCTGGCTTTGGGCACCAGCGCGATGTCGAGCTCCGCCTCGCGCACGCCCTCATCGCTGTTGCCGACCAGCTCGACCACGTCCTGCACCTCCGGCTGCCGCGCCACGATGCGGTACGCGGCCGCGGTCACCGCGGCCGTGTCCTCAAGGCGCACGCCGGGGGGCAGCTCGACGTTGAGGCTGGACGTGCCGACGTCGGCTTCGGGTATGAACGAGAAGGGCACGAAGACTGCCATGGCGACGATCGACAGCACGAAGAACGCGAGTCCCGCCAGCACCGTCTTCCAGCGATGCAGCGTGCACCAGCGCAGCGTGCGCTGGTACCAGGCCATGATTGGGCCGTCGCCGTGCTCGACCTCGCGGGACTTGAGGGTGTAGGCGGCGAGCACCGGGGTGATGAGGCGCGCCACCAGCAGCGAGAAGAACACCGCGGCCGCAACCGTGAGCCCGAATTGCTTGAAGTACTGTCCGGTGAGGCCGCCCATGAAGCTCACCGGCACGAACACCGCGATGATGGTCGCCGAGGTCGCGACCACCGCGAGCCCGATCTGATCGGCGGCGTCGAGCGCGGCCTGGAAGCCGCTCTTGCCCATTTTCATGTGGCGCACGATGTTCTCGATTTCCACGATCGCGTCGTCGACCAGCACGCCTGCGACCAGCGACAGGGCGAGCAGGCTGATCGAGTTCAGGGTGAAGTCCATCCACAGCATGAAGGCGAACGCCGGGATCGCCGACAGCGGGATGGCGAGTGCCGAGATCAGCGTCGCGCGGATGTCGCGCAGGAACAGGAACACCACCAGCACGGCGAGCACCGAGCCTTCCAGCAGGGCGCCGAGGGCCGAGTGGTAGGTGTCGCGGGTGTAGTCGACGCTGGTGTAGATCTGCGTCAGCTTCACCTGCGGGTTTTCCTTGCGGATCTTGACGAGCTCCGCCTTGATGCCGTCGTCGACGGCCACATCCGAGGCACCCTTCGCCTTGGTGACCCCGAAGGTGGTCGCCGGGCGCCCGTTGAGGCGCGCGACCTGGCGGATCTCCCCGACGCTGTCACGCACGTCGGCGAGGTCGGAGAGGCGCGCGAAGCGCCCGCCCGGCAGCGCGATCTGCGTCTCTCCGAGCGCGAGCGCCGTGTGTGCCCCGCCGAGCACGCGGATCGCCTGCTCGCCCCCGCCCAGCTGGGCGCGGCCGCCGGGGGAGTCGAGATTGAGCGTGCGCAGCTGCTCGTTGACTTCCGCGGCGGTGATGCCGAGCGCCTGCATGCGCGCCGGGTCGAGCTCGACGCGGATCTCGCGGTTGACGCCCCCGCCGCGCTGCACCTGCGCCACACCCGTGACGCCCAGCAGCCGCTTGGTGATGGTGTTGTCGACGAACCACGACAGCTCCTCCTCGGTGAGGGTGCTCGAGCTGACCGCGTAGAAAACCATCGGGCCGCCGTCCGCGTTGATGCGCTGGACCACCGGCTCCTGGATGCCCTGGGGGAGCAGCACCCGCACCTTGGCGACCGCATCGCGCACGTCGGCGACCGCACGGTCGATCGGCGTGCCGATGTCGAACTGGATGAGGATGTTGGCCTGGCCTTCGACCGCCCACGAGGTGATGTTGTCGATGTTGCCGATGCCCGCCACCGCGCCCTCGACCTTCTGCATCACCTGCGTTTCCAGCTCCTGCGGCGCCGCCCCCGGCTGGTCGACGATGACCAACACGCCCGGGAAGGCGATGTCGGGATCAGCCGTGATCGGCAGGCGCACGAAGCCCACGATGCCCATGAACAGCAGCACCACGAACAGCACCACCGGCGGCAGCGGGTGGCGGATGGCCCAGGCGGAGATATTTTTCATGGGTGCAGCAACTCACGCGCTGCGCCGCCCGTCACCTTCACCGGCTCCCCCTCACGCAGGAAGCCGGCCGCGGTGGTCACCACGCGCTCGCTGCCGGTGAGACCCGCGCCGATGATGACTCCCTCGTCGGAAGTGTCCGCGACCTGCACGGCGCGCCGTTCGGCGTGGTCCTGCGCGTTGACGATGAACACGTAGCTTCCGTTGCCATCGGTCAACACCGCCGTCTGCGGCACCACCGGGCGCAGCGCCTTGCTCACCGCGACCGTGCCGCGCGCGAAGGCGCCCGGCCGCAACGCCGGATCGGGCGTGAGCGCGATGCGGATCTCACCCAGGCGCGTCTGCGGATCGATGATGGCGCCGAGCAGGCGCACCCGCCCCTGGAAGGCCTGCGGGAGCCCCGTCAGGCGCACGGTCGCCGCATCCCCGACCTTCACCTGCGCGAGGTCCTGCTCGGCCAGCTGACCGCGCATCTCGACCTCGCCGCCGCTCGCCACACGGAACAGGGCATCGCCCCCCGGGTTGGCGATCTGGCCGACCTCGGCGCGGCGCGTCAGCACCGTGCCGGCGATGGGCGCACTCACGCGTGTGCGATTGAGCCGCGCCTGTGCCTCAGCGCGTTGCGCCGCCACCACTTTGACATTCGCCGCATCGGTCACCGCCGTGGCGCGCCGCTTTTCGATGTCTTCGGCCGACAGGGCGCCGGCAGCCTCCACCCCGAGGGCGCGCTTGTATTCGGCCGCGGACAGTGCCGCTTGGGCCTGGGCCTGCTCGAGCGAGGCGGCGAGCCGATTGACCTGCGGGATGAGGATCGAGTCGTCGAGCTTCGCGAGCAACTGGCCTTTCTGGACGTGATCGCCCGCCTCGACGTACACCCCCACGATCCGACCGGTATCGCCCTCATTGCCGATCGGCATGTCATAACGCGCAGCAATTGCTCCGGTAAAGGTCACGCTCGTGGTGACCGGTTTCAGACCCGGGATCATGACGCTGATCAGCGGGATATTGTCGCGGTCGGCCAGGGGCACCAACGCGGGCTTTGAATGGGTGACCCACAGCGTCGCGCCCACCGCGAGCAGTACGGCGAGGGCGACTCCGCCCACGAGCCACTTGCGGCGCGCGCCGGCCCCCTCGGCAGGCTCGATGGGAGCGGATGTCACGGCCGGGTGCAGGGGGAGCTCGGCGCCCGGGCTCCGGTCGAACCCTGCGCGATCGCGCCCAATCCAGGTGATGTGCTCCTCCGGTGACTCGGGGGGAGTGTTGACGTGTTCCGGGTTAACGCCCACGGGGATTCCTTATGACCTGCACCGCTATGCGCGCCGCTTGCGCTTTAGAACCAGCGCGTTGCGCGCAAGTTTAAACGCCCCGCGGGTATTTCTCGCCCGCCACGCGCCAAAGGGACACCGGCGGGCGACGGGCCGAGCTGGCCTTCAGGTCAGGCCGGCGCGGCCGGTCGCGGCAACCTGCGCGAAATGGTGCCGGGAATAGGACTCGAACCTACGACCCGCGCATTACGAATGCGCTGCTCTACCAACTGAGCTATCCCGGCGCGGGCAACCAGTAATTCTACTGTTTTTTCCGCAGCTGAATCACCAGATCGATACCGGCGATCTCGGTGCCCGGCGGCGGCGGGGGCAGGCGGCTGAACTCGACCGCCGGCACCGGCACGTCGATCAGGGCGCCGCTCGTGAGATCGTGAAAATGGTAGTGCGGATCGACGTTGGAATCGAACCAGGCGCGCGAGCCGTCGACCGAGAGCTGGCGAATGAGCCCGCGCGAAGCGAACAGGTTGAGCGTGTTGTAGACCGTCGCCTTGGACACTCGCGCTCCCGCGGAGCGCAGGTTGGCGAGGATCTGTTCGGCGGACAGATGCTGCGGGGCCGACAGCAGCAGGGTGGCAATGCGGACGCGCTGGGCCGTGGGACGGATTCCGCACCCCGACAGCCGTCGTTCGCAGCGCCCCGGGCCCGGGACTGCCGATCGCGCCTGTAGCTCCATAATCGCCGCATTATAGGCAC
>JBOIAH010000538.1:0-4252 GCA_050739055.1 Steroidobacteraceae bacterium
GTGTGCCTGGTGTGGGCGCTGATGGCGTTCGCGATCGTCATTGCGCAGGGCTCCGGAAGTGCCTTCATCTACTTCCAGTTCTGACCGCTACGCGCGCCAGACAGCGGCGGACCGGCCGGGCCTCGCGCAGCCGGTGCCGCTGCGGCCCGTGCCGGCGCAGCCGTGGGGCCGGATCCTGCTCGGCGTCGTGGCGATCCTCGCACTGCTCATCGCCGGTTGGGAGGGCTACTGGCGCAGCTTTGGCGCGAAGCCCGGTTACAGCAATACCTACGGACTGTGGGCGATGCAGCGGCGGCGGATCGACGCGGGCGAGGGGAATGCGACCGTGCTGGTGGGCGGGTCGCGCGTGTACTACGACATCCAACTGCCGGTGTGGGAGCGTCTGGACGGGCACCGGCCCATACAGCTCGCCTTCGAAGGCACATCGCCGCTCGCGTATCTCGAGGATCTCGCGGCGGACCCGAAGTTCACCGGCCGCGTACTGATCGGCGTGGCGCCGGATCTGTTCTTTTCAGGCTACGAATACCGCGGCGGCGCGGTGCGCTATACCCGCAAGGAATCACCTTCGCAGTACGTCGGCCAATGGCTGTCCATGCATCTGATCGAGCCGTACTTCGCGTTCGACGATCCCGATTTTGCGCTCGGGACCCTGCTCGAGCGGCAGCCGTGGCCGGAGCGCCCGGGGAAGCACGTGTTTCTCGTGCCGCGCAAGCTCGGCTATCACGAGGCGGACCGCAACACCTACCTCTGGGACAAGGTGGCCGACGACCCGGAATATCACGAGTTGTGGCACCGCATCTGGCGCGATGCCTTCGAGCCATTGCCGGATGACCCGACACCTGCGCAAGCGCTGCAGATCGAGAAGGAGCAGATTGCGCGCGCCGCTCGGGTGGTGGCCAGACTGCGGGCCCATGGCGTGAAGGTGCTGTTCGTGCGCATGCCGAGCAGCGGTGAATATCTCGCGTACGAGAATCGCGAGTTCCCGCGCCAGCGCACCTGGAACGCGCTGCTCGCCGCCACCGGAGCGCCGGGAATTCACTTCGAGGATTACCGTGAGCTGCAGGGCTACTACCTGCCCGAGTGGTCGCACATGACTCGCGCGGAAGGGGCGCGTTTCACCGCGGCGCTGTACGGCGTGATCCTGCGCGACTTCTGGGGCCCGGGCGCCGCAGCGCACGTCGCACCGCGAGGCCCGCGATGACGGCCCCGCCGTCAGGCGCTGATCCGCTGCCCGGCGCGCCTGGCGCAGACCGCTATGCCCGCCAGACCGCGGCGGACCGCCCGGGGGTCGCGCAGCCGGTGCCGCTGCGGCCCGTCCCGCAGCAGCCGTGGGGCAGGATAATCCTCGGTGTCGTGGCGCTCACCGCGCTGCTGGTTTCCGGCTGGGAGGGGTACTGGCGAAGCTATGGCGTGACGCCGGGTATCACCAACAGCAACGGCCTGTGGGCGATCCAGCGGCGGCGTATCGACAATGGCGAAGGCGCTGCAACCGTCGTGGTCTCCGACTCACGGTTGTTCTTCGACCTGCAACTGCCCGTGTGGGAAAAGCTCGACGGCAAGCGGCCGATCCAGCTCGGGATGGAGGGCACGTCGGCGCTGATTTTCCTCGAAGACCTCGCCGCCGATCCGAAGTTCACTGGCCGGCTGCTGGTCGGTGTTTCGCCGCAGATATTCTTCGGCGGTTTCGGCTTCCGCGCCGATGCACTCAAGTTCTACCGCAAGGAGTCGCCGTCGCAGCGCATCGGCCAGTGGCTGTCGATGCACCTGATCGAGCCATACCTCGCGTTCGATGACCCGGATTTTGCCCTGGGCACAGTGCTCGCGCGCCAGCCCTGGCCACCCCGACCCGGCAGCCGCTGGCCGATGGCGGTGCGCAAGCTCGCGGTCACCGAGGCGGACCGAAATACGCACGTGTGGAGCAAGGTGGAGAACGACCCCGACTATCGGGCGCTGATGCGCAAAGTGTGGCTGCACGATCTCGCGCTGCCCGGGCCCCCGCCCCCGAAGCAGCGCGAAATCGCCGCGCAGCTGATCGAGCGCGCGGTCAAGGCCGTGCACACGCTGCAGGCACGCGGGGTCAAGGTGCTGTTCGTGCGCCCGCCGAGCACCGGCCCGTATCTGGAGTACGACAACCGGAATTTCCCGCGCAAGACAACCTGGGATGTACTGCTGGCGCGCAGCGGTGCGCCCGGCATTCACTTCGAGGACTATCCGCAATTGCAGGGACTGGATCAGCCGGAGTGGTCGCATCTGTCGCACGCTGCCGCCGAGCGGTTCACCGCCGCGCTGTATGGAATCATCACGCGCGACTTCTGGAAGCCTGCGGCCGCAGCGGCGCCTGCAGCAGCAAATACCTCACGCTAGATTGCCGCTGGTAGCGCTTGAGGTCGTTCACGATGGGTTCTTGACCCAGCCGCGCGGCTTGCGGTTGAACCCCAGCTGCACATCCACGAGCTTCTTGCCGCACCGGCAGCGGAATCTCCCGACGATCTTCGCGATCGGCTCGTCCCAGCCGGCGCGGCAGTGACGCGCGAGAAACGCCGGCGTCATCTCGCGCGAGTGCCGGCAGGCGCGGCAGGTCACCACGACGACATAGTCACCGAAGTGATCGCGCAGTCTTTCCAGCGCATTCCACGGCAGCACGGCGCGAGTGTGAGCAACGCGCTTCGTGCGCGTCCACACAGTGCTAGAGTGCGATCGATACTGTCTGTAAGGTAACTCCATGTGTGGCAAGTACATCCTCGCCCAGGCCGCCAAGGCCGAGCGGGCGATGGGCATCCGGCGCGCGCGCTGGGAATATCCGCAAAGCTACCGCGTGCTGCCCACCGAGCAGGTGCCGGTCGTGATTCTTACCTCCGGCGAGCGCGAGGCGGCGATGATGCGCTGGGGTCTCATTCCGTACTGGGCGTACGGGGTGCCGCTCAAGGCCTCCACCATCAACGCCACGGTGGAACGCATCGAGAGCGCACCGAGCTACCAGGATCCGTGGAATCGCGACCAGCGATGCATTCTCGTCATGGGCGGCTTCTACGAGCCGCACGTGAACGAGGACGGCTCGCGCGACCCGTTCTTCCTGCACCTCGCGGACCGCGAGGTGTTCGGCGTCGCGGGACTCTGGGATCGCTCGCGGCGCGACGATGGTTCGTACGTCGTCTCCTGCACGCTCATCACCGTGCCGGCGAACCGCCTGCTCGCGCAAGTCCACAACGAAAAGCAGCGCATGCCGGCGATTCTCGCCGAGGAAGATCACGAGACCTGGCTCGCGGGCGGCAAGGGGGAGGCGAAGGCGGCGCTCAAGTCCTATCCCGATGAGTTGCTGATCGCCTGGAAGGTCAGCCGCCGCGTCAACAGCCCGAAACTGCCCAACGATGCGAGCCTGATCGAGCCGCTGCCGGAAGTGAGTGCGCAGGCTCATGCAAGGTAGAGACCCATGCGAACGATCCGTCTGCTGATCCTGCCGGTGCTTGTCTTGGCGGCGGCGACGACTCTCGCCGAGGCGCAGAGCATCAGCGTCAATGCCGTCATCAGTGGCCAGGTGGTTCCCGGCGTGTACGGGCAGGTGGTGATCGGCAACGGCGCGCCGCCACCGCCGGTGGTGTACGCGCAGCCGGTCATCGTGGAGCCCGCTCCGGTGCTCGTTGGGGCCCCAGTGATCGAGCCGATCTATCTGCACGTGCCGCCGGGACACGCGCGCCACTGGCGCAAGCACTGTCACGAGTACCACGCCTGCAACCGGCCCGTTTACTTCGTGAGGTCAGCGGAATACGAGCCCGGCTATCGCCCCGATCGCCGTCACGAGGACCACGATCATGGTCATCACGAGCACGGGGATCACGACGATGACCGCGGCGATCATGACCACGGGCATCGCGACGACTGAAGTGCCGCCCGCGTGCTCGCTTAAGGAGCGCGCCCGCGGGCCATTTCCCGCATCCCGTGCGCTTGGCTGCGCCTAGAAGCGCTGTGCGAACTTGATGCCTATGGTTCGCGGCTGCGCCGGGAGGACGTACACCTGGTTGTCGTTGACCGGGTTGGTCTGGGTGAAGCGCGACAGCTGCGCACGGCGATCCGCGACGTTGGTGACGAACACCTGCACGTTCATGTTGCCGCGATCGAAGCCGCCCGCCAGATCCACCAGCCCGTAGGCGGGCTGCATGCCGAGGGTGTGGGCCTCGTCGACGCGCAGCAGCGGCGCAGTCTGCGTCTGGTAGACCCAGGATGCCTGGGCGTACGGCGACCACTCCTTGATGGC
>JBOIAH010000539.1:0-7484 GCA_050739055.1 Steroidobacteraceae bacterium
CCTCAAGCCGATCGCCGAGCGCGAGGCGGTGGTCGAGGTCCGCCATATCGAGGACGTGGTGGCGCGCATGGCGAGAATTCCGGCCAAGAGCGTCTCGACCTCGGACAAGGAGATTCTCAAGAATCTGGAGCGCAACCTGAAACTGGTGATCTTCGGCCAGGACAAGGCGATCGAGGCCCTCGGGGCGGCGATCAAGATGGCGCGCTCGGGCCTGGGCGAGGTCCTCAAGCCGGTCGGCAGTTTCCTGTTCGCCGGTCCCACGGGCGTGGGCAAGACCGAAGTCACGCGCCAACTGGCGATCGCCATGGGAGTGGAGTTCCTGCGCTTCGACATGACCGAATACATGGAGCGGCATACCGTCTCGCGCCTGATCGGCGCGCCCCCCGGCTACGTCGGCTTCGACCAGGGGGGGCTGCTCACCGAGGCGATCACCAAGCACCCGCACTGCGTGCTGCTGCTCGACGAGGTCGAGAAGGCGCACCCGGACGTGTTCAATCTGCTGCTGCAGGTGATGGATCACGGCACCCTCACCGACAACAACGGCCGCAAGGCGGACTTCCGCTACGTCATCATCGTGATGACGACCAACGCCGGCGCCCAGGAGATGGCGCGCCCGTCGATCGGCTTCACCCACGCGGACAACGCGAGCGACGGCCTGGAAGCGATCCGCCGGATCTTCACGCCCGAGTTCCGCAATCGGCTGGATGCGGTCATCCAGTTCGCATCTCTCGACCCGCAGACCATCGAACGCGTGGTGGACAAGCTCATTCTCGAGGTGGAGATGCAGCTCGAGCAGAAGGGCGTGACCATCACGCTCGATGATGCGGCGCGGCGCTGGGTGGCGCACAAGGGATATGACCCGAAGATGGGGGCGCGACCCATGGCGCGCACCATCCAGGAGCACATCAAGCGGCCGCTGGCCGAGGAGCTGTTGTTCGGCCGGCTCGCGGGCGGCGGCCATGTGCGCGTGTCGGTGACCGAGGACGGTGAGCAGCTGGCGCTGCATTGCGAGCCAGCGGGGGTGCCGGAAGTCACGGCTTAGTCGGCGGGCTGCTCACCAGGCCAGGGCCACGCCAAGAACGGCAGTTCGGTTTACAAGGCAGAATGCGCCTAATATACTAGGCACTAATAGGTTTAGTGCCTACTTATATGTCACTCGCTCTGCCCGCCGAAGTTCGCGACCGCATCGCTAGGCTCGCCGACCGCATTCGCATCGCCCGCCAGCGTCGCGGCTGGACCATCGCCGAAACCGCCGCCAAGGCGGCCGTCAACCGTAACACACTGAACGCGCTCGAGCTCGGCAAGCCCGGGATCGCGATCAGCGTCTACGTGACCGTGCTTTGGATCTTAGGGCTCGATCGGTCGCTCGATGCCGTGGCTGACCCTGACCGGGACACCCATGGCAAGACGCTGGAGGCCGCACGCCGCCCGGCGCGCATCCGCAAGCGCAAGTCTTCAAAAGACGAATACGACTTCTGAGAATCCGCACAGAAGCTCCATGGCCGAACGCCAGGCCTACATCTACCTTCAGATTCCGGGCACGCTGGAAACCGTTCCGGCAGCGCTCCTCAAAGTCACAAGACTCGGGCACGGCAGCTATGTTGGGCGGTTTCGTTACGGCGACCGGTACTTGGAGCGAGGCGATGCGGTCGGGTTCGATCCGTTTCAGCTGCCCCTCGGGCGCGAGACCTATGAGTTCACGAGGCTGAAGGGCATCCCGGGCGCGCTCCGCGATGCCGCCCCGGATGCCTGGGGCCGGAGTGTCATCGAGCACAAGCTCGGGCGAGCACCGGCGGATCTCGAGGAGATCGACTATCTCCTCAACGGTCCGCAGGATGGCGCCGGGTACTTAAGCTTCGGCTTGCAGCGCGAACCGCCGGCGCCGAGGCGTCCCTATAACCGCACGCATCAACTGCCCGATCTGATCGCCGCCGCCGAGGCCGTGGAGGATGGGCGGCGCGTTCCCGAGTATCTGCTCGAGCAATTGGAGCCCGGCACGAGCATGGGGGGTGCGCGTCCCAAGGCGACGATCGAGCACCAGGAGAAGCTCTGGCTCGCGAAGTTTCCCGAGCGAGGCGATCGTTGCAATTTACAGCGCCTCGAATTCGCAACTCTCAAGCTCGCGCGCTCGTGCGGCTTGAACACTGCCCAGGCCCGCCTTCAGAGTATCGGCGGCCGCGACGTGTTGATGCTTGAGCGCTTCGACCGGCAGCGGGCCGAGGGCGGCTATTACCGGCTCGGGTTCGTGAGTGCGCTCACGGTGCTGGAAGCGGACGAGGACTACTTGAATCGTGACCGTTGGTCCTATCCGTTGCTCGCCGAGCGCCTGCGCCGCTGGTCGGTGCGACCCAAAGAAGACTGCGCGGAGTTGTTCCGGCGCATGGTGTTCAATGCGGCCGTGACGAACAACGACGATCATCCGCGTAATCACGCGTTGCTGCGGCATGCGGACGGCTGGCGTCTGTCCCCAATGTACGACGTGGTTCCCGCGCCCGTCATCAGCCAGGAGCGCCGCGATCTGGCGCTCATCGTCGGGAGCTTCGGCCGCGCGGCGAGCCTTTACAATCTCGTCTCGCAGAGTGCGCGCTTTGGCCTCTCGCAGGAGGAAGCGCACCGGGAGGTCCTGTGCATCGCGCGAATCGTGCGCCGCTGGCGCGAGCGCTTCGCCGCCTGTCGGGTGAGTGCGAAGGACCTCGAGTACATTGCGCCCGCCATGCTCCCGCCGTCATTCCTCGCCGAAGCGGCGCCGGAACCGGTGGATTGATGGCGTCCCTCACCGGGGGTCGAAGGCCATGCCCATGAACGTTTCGGCGCGCGGCGCGGGCGATGCGCTGCTGCAGGGGAGCGGCGCCGCGGGGAGCGATGCTTCAACGTCCGCGGTAGATGATGCGGGCCTTGCTGAGATCGTAGGGGGTCATCTCCACCGTGACCGCGTCGCCGGTGAGGATGCGGATGTAGTTCTTGCGCATCTTGCCGGAGATATGCGCGGTCACGACGTGGCCATTCTTGAGTTTCACGCGGAAAGTCGTGTTGGGCAGGGTCTCGACGACCTCGCCTTCCATCTGTATCGCATCTTCTTTGGACATACAGCCCTTAGCGGCTTTGCGGGCGCGAATTGGAGCACAAAGGCCGCTCCCGTGGCAATTTGGCGCGGCCGGTCGCCTAGGTCAGCGCGGGCGAGGGGAGCTGCGTCTGCTCGCGCAGCAGTGCCTGGAATTGCGCCCGCGGAATCGTACGCGCGCCCAGACTCCCCAGGTGGCGCGAGTACAGCTGGCAGTCGATGACCGCGACGCTGTTGCGCACGCACACCGTGACCAGATGGGCGAGCGCCACTTTGGAGGCGTCGCGCACGGCACTGAACATCGATTCCCCGAAGAATACGCCCCCCAGTCGCACTCCGTAGAGACCTCCGGCGAGAGCCCCCGCGTGCCACACTTCGATGCTGTGGGCGAATCTCAGGCGGTGCAGGGTGAGGTACGCGGCGCGCATTTCCGCGGTAATCCAGGTACCGGGACTCGCGGCGCGCGGGGCGGCGCACCCGTCGATCACCGCGGCGAAGTCGCGGTCGATGGAGCTCGTGAAGCCGGCGTTGCGCACGGTCTTGGCGAGGCTGCGCGGGCAGTGAAACTCCTCCGGGAACAGCACCGCACGCGGATCGGGCGACCACCACAGTACCGGCTGGCCGGGGGAGTACCACGGGAAGATGCCGCGCCGGTACGCGGCGAGCAGGCGTTCGGGGGAGAGATCCCCGCCTGCGGCGAGCAGCCCCGGCGGATCCTCCAGCGCCTGCTCGGGCGGGGGAAACCATTCCGGTGCATCCTGCGCCGACAGCCAGGTGACGGTTCTCACACGGGTTCCCGCGCGGTGCGCCGTGCGCGGTACGGGACATGTCCCCGGACTTCGTCGGCGTAACTCTGCACCGCGGCCGCTTCGCGCTGCAGGTACCCGGCGATGGCGGCGCGGAACTGCGCGTCGGCGATGTAGTGCGCCGACCAGGTGATCACCGGCTCGAAGCCGCGGCTCACCTTGTGCTCGCCCTGGGTCCCGGGCTCGAAGCGCCCGATGCCGCGCTCGATGCAGAACTCGATTCCCTGGTGATAACACGCCTCGAAGTGCAGGCTGTGGTAGTCGGCGGCGGCTCCCCAGTAGCGGCCGAAGAGAGTTTCCTGGCACCAGAAGAAAATCGCCGCCGCGACCACCGTGCCCCGGTGCACGGCGAGCTTCACCATGAGCGATTCCGGGAGCGTGCGCGCCACCTCGCTGAAGAACGCCCGCGTCAGGTACGGCTCGTGTCCGTGCCGCAGGAAAGTGTCGCGATGCAGAGCGTAGATGCGCTCGAGCAGGGGCTCATCCAGCTCCCCGCCGAAGCGTGTCTCGAAGCGCACGCCGGCATCCGCTACCCGCCGGCGCTCACGCCGGGCCTTCTTGCGTTTGACCGCGGTGAAGGATTGCAGGTAGTCATCGAAGCTCGCATAGCCGCGGTTGCTCCAGTGAAACTGGCAGTCGCGCCGCAGCAGCCAGCCGCGCTGCGCGCACGCGGCGCGCGCCGGCTCGTCGAGAAACAGGGCATGCACGCCCGAGAGGCCGTGAGCGGCGACGTGGCGTTCGAGCTCGGCGAGCAGGCGCGCGGCCACTGCACCGTGATCCAGCTCCGGGCGCACCAGCAGCCGCGGTCCGGTGGCGGGTGTGAACGGGGTGGCGAGGGTGAGCTTGGGGTAATAGTGCCGGCCGAGACGCTCGTAGCCCTGGGCCCAGGCGAAATCGAAGACGAATTCCCCGAACGAATGCGTCTTGACGAACACCGGCGCGGCGCCCGCGAGGCCCACGGCATCGTGCACGGCGAGATAGCACGGCTCCCAACCGGTGCCCGCGCCCACACACTGCGCGTGCTCGAGAGCGGCGAGGAACTCATGCCGCACGAACGGATGGCCGCCCGCCGCGAGCGCATTCCATTGCCGCGGCTCGAGCCGCTCGATGCTGGCGCAGAATTCAGCCTGGTACACGGGGCCACCTGCCGCAGGAGAAAGACGCCTCAGACGGGGGCGCGCGCCTCGAGAGTCTCGAGGTAGCGGTCGGCATCCAGAGCGGCCATGCAGCCGGAGCCCGCGGAGGTGACCGCCTGGCGATAGACGTGGTCGGCCACATCCCCGGCGGCAAACACCCCGGGGACGCTGGTGGTGGTGGCATCGCCCTCGACTCCGCTGCGCACCGTGAGGTAGCCGCCCCGCATGTCGAGTTGTCCCTCAAAGAGCGCGGTGTTGGGGGTGTGGCCGATGGCGACGAACAGGCCGGTGACGTCGAGCGTCTGTCCGGCGCCGCCGGTGAGCGAGCGCAGGCGCACCCCGGTGACGCCCTGCTCGTTGCCCACTACCTCGTCGACGGTGTGATTCCAGATCACGGCCATCTTGCCGGACTGCACCTCGCGGAACAGCCGGTCCTGCAGGATCTTTTCCGCGCGCAGCCGCTCGCGCCGGTGCACCAGCGTCACATGCTGGGCGATATGCGACAGGTACAGCGCCTCTTCCACCGCCGTGTTGCCGCCTCCGACCACCGCGACGCGCTGGCTGCGGAAGAAAAAGCCGTCGCAGGTCGCGCAGGCCGATACACCGTGGCCGCGGAACTTCGCCTCGGAGGGCAGCCCAAGATAGCGGGCGCTCGCACCGGTGGCGATGATCAAGGCATCGCAGCTATAGCGGCCGGAGTCGCCCGTGAGACGCAGCGGCCGCGCCGACAGGTCGACCGACTGCACGTGGTCGGTGACGATCTCGGTGGCGAAGCGCCCGGCGTGCCGCTTCATGCGCTCCATGAGCGCCGGACCCTGCAAGCCCTCGACGTCGCCGGGCCAGTTGTCGACGTCGGTGGTGGTCATGAGCTGCCCCCCCTGCGCCAGGCCGGTGATCAGCAGGGGCGCGCGGTTGGCGCGCGCCGCGTACACCGCGGCGCTGTAACCCGCAGGCCCCGAGCCCAGGATGATGAGGCGGCTGTGCCGCGTGTTCGTCATGGGCATCTCGCGCATCGACGCATGGTACCAAGCCCTATAATGTGAGCCGTCTATCTTAAGACGGAGCGACGGGAATTGGCTGAGACGTCCGTACCGGCACGAAATGGCGCCCGCTTCACCCGGACGGTGGCCCGCGCCCTGCGTGAGAGCGCGGTCATAGCGCTCGCCGTGGTGGCGCTGGTGCTGTTCATGGCGCTGGCGACCTACAGCCGGGACGACCCCGGATACTTCTTCAGCCGCGACGACCCCGGCCACGCCCTGGCGAGCAGTTCGGGCGCGGTCCACAACCGCATCGGGGTGGGAGGCGCGCTGCTCGCGGACGTACTGTTCGGCCTGTTCGGCTGGCCGGCATTGCTGCTGCCTTTGGTGCTGGCCGCCTCCAGCTGGGGGCTGCAGCGCCGCGTGCGCGGCGAGGGCGGCTCGCGCATCAACGCCACGGTGCGGATCTGCGGCTTCGTGCTGCTGCTGGTGGCGAGCTGCGCTCTGGCGATGCTGCACTGGCAGGCGGGAGATCTGCGCAACACGGCCGGCGGGGTGGTCGGAAGCGTAGTCGGCAAGGGCCTGAAGGCGGGACTGGATTTCCTCGGCGCGACGCTGCTCTTGATCGCCGCGTGGATGGCGGGACTGTCGCTCGCCTTCGGGATCTCGTGGCTCGCGGTCATGGATCGGCTGGGGGCGCTCACCTGGGCCGGCATCGGCTGGCTGCGCACGCGCCGGGCGTCGGCGCAGGATGCGGCCGAGGGACGCGAGCGGCGCCAGGCGCGCAAGGAGGCGGCGGAGAGCCTGCAGAAGCGCTCGGCGAGCCGCGCGCCGCCGCGCATCGAGCCGCCGCTGCCGATTCCCGAGAAGAGCGCGCGCGTGGAGCGCGAACGCCAGGTACCGCTGTTCGATCCGCCCAAGGCAAACGAGCTGCCGCCGCTGAAGCTGCTGGATGATCCGCCGCCGCACGAGCCGCTGTACTCGGCCGAAGCGCTCGAAGCGCTGTCGCGCCTGGTGGAGATGAAGCTCAAGGACTTCGCGATCGACGCCGAGGTCGTGGCGGTGCAGCCGGGTCCGGTCGTGACGCGCTTCGAGCTGCGCCCGGCCCCGGGTGTGAAGGCGAGCCAGATCACGGCGCTCGCCAAGGACCTGGCGCGCGCGCTGTCGGTGCTCTCGGTGCGCGTCGTGGAAGTGATCCCGGGCAAGAGCGTGATGGGACTCGAGATCGCCAACGAGAAGCGCGAGATCGTCACGCTGGGGGAAATCATTCGCTCCAGGGCCTACGACGAGATGCACTCGCCGCTGGCACTTGCGCTGGGCAAGGACATCGGCGGTGCACCCGTGGTCGCCGATCTCACGCGCATGCCGCACCTGCTGATCGCGGGCACCACCGGCTCGGGGAAGTCGGTCGCCCTCAACGCGATGGTGCTGTCGCTGCTGTACAAGTCCACCGCCGAGCACGTGCGCCTGATCATGATCGATCCGAAGATGCTGGAGCTGTCGG
>JBOIAH010000540.1:0-3406 GCA_050739055.1 Steroidobacteraceae bacterium
GCGCTCGACAGCCGGGCCGGCTCATCGCGCGTTGCCGCGGGATCTGAGCCCGCGCGGCCCGCAGCAGCCGTGCAAGGCCGAGACCGGCGAGGCCCAGGAGCGTCGCGCCTTCGAGGGAGCCGCCGCCACCACCACCGCCGGAGCTCATCATCGGTGCGGCCTGCACGGTCAGGGTGGCCGAGCCGCTCTGGGAACCAGCCGCGCTGGTGCAGGTGAGCGTATACGTCTCGGTTCCCGCGGTGGTGGGAGTGATGCTCATGACACCGCTGGTCGTCTGCGCGCCACTCCAGCTCCCTGATGCGGTGCAGACGCTCGAATTCACGGCAAGCCAGCTGAGCGTGGTCGAGCTTCCGGCGGTGATGGTGCTGTCGGCCAGCGACACCTGCGGCGGTCCGGCCGGCAGCGCCGCCATCGCGGCCGTAGCGTCGATGAAGCCGTAGCCGGAATTGAAGTTAGGCGCGGGAGGGTTGATCGCCACGGCACTCGAGCGAATCGCCTGGTAGATGTCTGCGGGCGAGACGCTGGCGTTCGCCTGCAGCATGAGAGCCGCGAGGCCCGCGGCGTGCGGTGTCGCCGCCGAGGTGCCAAAGAAATTTGGCGCGTTCACGTCGTTGGCGCACCCGGCGACCGAGGAAGTATCCATGATCGGGGGTACGGCGGAAGCGAACGTGAAGCCGAGGAACGTGTCGTTCACGCCGTCGGGGCCGACGAAGTCGGGCTTGGCGCGGATGACAGCCGTCGCCAGGCGATTGCCCGAGGTGTCGAACAGGATCGGCGCTCCGCCTGCGGCGGAGAAGTGATCCACCACCGGAGAGCTCACCAGGCCACAAGGGGGCGTGTTGAGAAAGAACGCCGCACCCACCGCGGCCGCACCGGCGGCGCCCGGATGTCCCTGAAGGGTTGCGCTGGAGGTGGGGAAGGTATTGACGGTGCTCCCCGCGCCGTCGTCCTCCACGGCCAGCTTGATGTGCCCCGGGACCCTCGTGCCAGCCACCAGTCCTACGGTGAAATCGACATTCGTGGACACGGTGTTGCCCGCGGCATTGGCCGGGTCGCCGATGATGAGGACCTGCACGGGGTCTCTGCCGGCGGCATTTGGGCCGGTGCAGGTAAGCGGGTTACCGTCGAGATTGGTGACGAGATAACCGGAGGCCCCGGAGACGCACAGGTCGATTCGGCTGCTCGCCCCGGGGCTGCCGGGGGAGCCGGTGACGTAGGGCTGGTCCCATTCCACGACCACCGCGAGAAACTCTCCGGGCACGAGGGGGGCAATGGTGACCGACATGGCCGAGGCGGTGGCGGCCCCGGAAGCGTCGAAGTTGAGGAGGTTCTCCCCGGGGTTCAGCGTCGAGGTGGTGTTGAAACTCGGGGTGGTGTTGTCGTAGGCGAGGGCCCCGTTGTTGCCAGCCGCGGAGAAGTACGCCACCCCCTGCGCGTTCACCGTATCGACCGCCTGGGCGAGCAGTCCGTCCTGGAAGAAAGGTTCATCGAAGTAGCCGATATCGTCCGCGATCACTTTGGCACCAGCGGTCGCAAGCGCGCTAATGCCGTTGGCGAAGTCGGCCTCGCCTTCCGATGCGGTGCGGAAGGCGAGACGTGCGCCGGGAGCGACGGCGTGCACGATCTGCGACATTGCCCGGCCTTCGTCCGCGAAGGGGGGGTAGGCGGGTGGGCCGAAATCCATGCACGTTCCGGACGGCGACCCCTGACCGGGTTCCGCGAGTACGGTGACGCTCGCGGGAAGGGCGCCGGCGGCGACGTCCATCTCGGCGTCCGCGGTAAAGCCGTTCGGCGCGTAGCCGTTGCCGCCCGAGACCGGGACGCCGCTGCCCGGCTGCGCGTACACGTGATAGCAGTCAAAGCTGTCGGAGAGGATGCCGACGGTCACCCCCGCTCCGGTGAGGTTCACATATGAACCGCGCAGGGACCGGGTGCCCTGGACAAAGTCCCCCTGGGTCGCGAGCACGGCGCGCGTGTGCCACATCGCGGCGCGCAGGGAATGAACTTCGCCCCGCGCGGCTGCGGTATCGATCGCACTCACCGGCAACCAGCCGCTGACGTCATTCAGGTAGACCGAGGCATGCTGCAGTCCGACGCTGACCAGCGCGTTCCTCAGGCGCTGCGGATCCCCTCGCGTGACGGCATCGATCAACACCATGGGAGCCGCACCGCGGCCGCGCTGCATGAAATGCGCGGCCGGACTCAACGAGTGCAGATCCTCGAGCGCATGGCCGGGACGCACGAGGCTCGCATGGCGGGTCAGGTCCGCGAGCGCGGCGTCGAGCTTCACACCGCCCGCGGTGTGCAGCTGAGCGGTGCTGCGGCCGCCAAAGGCCATCAGGTGAGCGGGACCCGGTGCGGCGCCGAGTGCCCGCCCGATGAGCCGCGGAGGCGGGCTGGCGGATGAGACCGTGACGATTCCGAAAAGCACGGCGGCGCCGATCATCAGGCGATGTGAAGACATCCGGGGGTCCCTTCCAAACCTTGAGCGGAATTACTTATAGCCCATCGGCCCCCGCAAATCAGCGCCCTGCGGGACAGGAGCCACGCGTCAGGCTCCGCGCCCCGAAGTCAGTGCACCGGTGCGCTACCCTTGATCTGCCGCTTCCGGTGCTGCAGCAGCGCGTAGCTGCCGATCCCGAGCCACACCACATTCAGGGCCGCTGAGGGGAATGCGCCGTTCCAGCCGCTGTTCACCACGAAGCCGATCGCCCCCAGGATGTTCATGAGGTGGTACCACTTCGATTCCGCGGTGAACCTGCCCGCGGACAGCAGCGCGTACGCCGCGACGATCAGGACGGCCGCGATCCAGCCGATCACCTCGACAGCGAGTTTCATAGTTGCCCTTCGGGTGCGCGCGTGTGGCCAGGCGTGGCAACTCTACACGAGCCGGCCGCTGCGCTCGCGCGCAGCATAAGGAGCGCGCAGATGCGAGTGGCAGGAAGCTCGCGGCCCCCCGGCCGGCAGGCCCGGTGACGACGATGCCCGGTGCCCGCTATCCTGTTGCACCTTTCACGCCCGATCCCACCAAGACATGCGAATTCACCCAGCAGGGTTTGCAGCAAGGTGCGCCGCAGTGCTCGGGTTGCTGCTCCTGCTGAGGGTGCCCGCCTGCTTCGCCGCAGGAGGGCCGTTCGGCATCGATCATGAGTGGACCTACGACAACAGCGGCATCTGGAATCGCCGGTACCAGAACCTGCTCGTGTACGGACTCATCGGCGGCGAGGTCGCCGGGGCGCTCTGGGAGGGCGGTGAGACGCGGCTCGGCCGCACCTTGTGGCAGTCGATCGACGCCTCCGTCACGGCCGGCCTCGTGTCCGAGGCCATGAAGTACTCGTTCTCGCGGGTCCGTCCGATCGACAGCAACAATGATCCCAATCTGTGGTTCAAAGGCCATGGCAATCAG
>JBOIAH010000541.1:0-7071 GCA_050739055.1 Steroidobacteraceae bacterium
TCCCGGGACAGTGGCCGCGATGAGCGCCGTGCGCAGCGGCGAATATCGCCCCGAGAATCACCAGGCCGGAGAGCGTGAAGGCCCAGAACCCGAGGTATCTGCCGAACGCCCGCAGCGAGCCCTCCGAGCGCGCGGAGAGGTACAGAACGAAGTAGCCGGCGATGGCGAGTGCGGTCGCCGGAAGCAACGCGAGGAAGTAGATCATTGCAGAACTCTGCGTCTTAGGGGGAAGCCGATCTTACTCCGGGCGGCGCGGCGGTGGCTGAGGATGCGGCGCTTTCAGGCCGAGGGAGGCTCATGCTCCCGGTGGTAGCGGTGGATGGCCCACAGGTAGCTCTCCATCAGGGAGTCCCTCCCCAGCTCCACCAGAAGCTCATTGCGACGGCGCGGGGTATTGATGCGCAGCAGCTGCGCGCGGGCTCGGGAGAAGTGGCTCAGCTGATTGCGGTATTGCCACAGCAGCTCGCGCGTCGCCATTTTGTCCTGGTGCAGCTCCCACACGCCGAGCAGCACCGCCCCGAGACCCATGGCAAATGTCAGCATGTTTTTCACCGGCACGCCGAGCCCCATATCGACGCGATGCAGGGCGTCGCCGAAGACGAACAGCAGGAAGATCACCCCCAGGATCGCGATGAACAGGCACTGTCGCAGGCGTCGCACGCGCCGGCTGCTCTTCTCCAGGCGGGCCACTTTCATGGTGAAGTACCGATGCTGGCTTTCGATCCAGGCCTGTTCCACGGAGCGCGTCTCGCGACAGTCCGCCTCGCGAGCGGTGCCCGCCCGCACATCCGCCGCCTCGATGCTCTTGAGGACGAAGCCGATCCAGCCGAAGCCCCGGAATCTCTCGATTCCCGACAGGGCCAGCACTTCCCCGGCGTCCACCTGCTCATCCGCGCCCGCGAGCCGCAGGTAGAACCTCGCCCGCAGGGTCTCGGCCAGCGCGCGGTAGGTCAGGTGCTTGCCGAACCAGCGCTTGCCCTGCAGGACGTAATACACGCCCAGGCTGGTGAGCAGCGTGGCGAGGTACGCGATCAGCAGCACCCTGGAATCGGTCAGCTTCTCGTACATCAGGTACGCAAGTCCCATGGCGAACGCCATGACGGCGAACAGGTCGAACAGCCGGTCCGAGCGCCTCTGGTAGTAGACCGCGAGCGAATCAGCCTTGCCGTACTGCACGTCGATGTCCTCGAGCATGGAGCGCACGGGGAGGGCAGCGCGCGCCGGCACGGTCGCGAGCAGCGACTCGGGTGTCCTCAGACGGCCGGCGCCGGTCAGGCGCTGATACTCGAGGTTGTAGCTGTTGAGCTCGGCGAGCTGCAGCTTCAGTCGCGACGGCATCGCGCGCAGCACCTGCAGGACGTTGTCACCGGCCCCCGCGAGGAAGCACGGCGGGCGCTCGCCCGCGGCACTCACCGCGCCGCTGCGCGCGGCCGGAGTCCAGTACACCAGATGCGCGTCGATCTCCGGCTCCTCGGTCGCCTCGACGAACTCGATCCGCTGCGCGTCCCGGTTCTCCTGGGTGCGAACGCCGAGGTAACGAAGCACCGTGTCCGCGGTGCCCCCCGGCAGGGGCGAGGGCTGCCCGTCCCACAGGGCGAGCAGCAGGCTGCTGCGGCGGATCAGGGTATCGGTGAGATTGGCGTACATCGCGTCGCGCTGCGCGCGTGAATGGGGACCTACCGGCGCGCCAGCCGCGGCGTCCGCCGACAGCTCGACGCAGCGCACCTGCGGGTGGCGCAGCAGCTCAGTCAGGCACGCGAGCGTTTCGGCGTCGAAGTCAGCCGCGTAATGATCGAGCGGCATGGGAAGCACCGCCTCGACGGGTACGCCGAGGTCCAGGGCCTCTTGCGCGACCAGCAGGTCCGCACCCTCGGCCATACCGACGATCAGGCGCAGCTCGGTATTCGGCAGGTGCGCCTTGAGCTGGTGCACGAAGTCCGTCACCGCCTCGCGCAGTCGCGTGATGTCGTCGGGGTGCAGATCGCGATGCCCCGAGACCCCGACCATGAAGGGGGAGTTTCCGATCGCCTTGACCTGGGGAGGATCCACTGGCAACTTTCAGGCGCGGGGTCGCTACGGTGGGGAGATTGTGCGGGCGGGACGCTCGCTCCACAACGGGTCGGTCCGCGAGGGCCGCGGACCGCCGATCGCTGACATGCTCTTAGGGAGCGCAGCAGCCGAGGGCTGCATTAGATCGGCACCTTTCTGTACAATCATTGTCGCGCCCATGCCTGGGTGGCGAAATCGGTAGACGCAAGGGACTTAAGGAAGTTGAGCACCCGGCTCGGAAACGGCCGGCGTGAATGGGGTCAAAGTCGGTGGAACAGCAGCACGTCAGGGTGGCTGCAATACCGAGCTAAGTCTTGGCCGGCGTTTGGCGCAGTCTCATGTCCCGGCCAAGGAAAGTGTAGAGACTTGACGGCCCCTGCCTAATCCGTGTGCGCAACAGGCGTGTTTACGGGACGGCAAAGGTAAAGTCCAGACCACAAATGCGTGGCCCATGCATGCAGCAGCGAAAGCTGTAGTGGTATGAAAATCCCTTGGGGGAAACCCCGTGCCGGTTCGAGTCCGGCCCCAGGCAGACCTTCTCCTGCTGCGTGCGCCCGCTCGACACGGGGCGGCTGCACCGCACCGGCAGGGCGATGTGAGCATGGTGATCGGCCGCGTGACCCCTGAAGCCGGGCGCTTGCGGTGGCCGCGGCCCTCCGAAAGGGCCATTCGGGCAGTTTTCCCCACACACACCGCGAAGGGGTATCCTCTGCGCCGTATAGCGCAATGACTTTTCGAGCTTTCACCGACCCGCGCGCCGGAAGGAGAGCGGCATGGCTCACGCAACGATTCACGAAGGACGGATCTCGCATCGCGGCTTCGCATCGATGAATGCGGACCGGCAACGGCAGATTGCGAGCATGGGCGGCAAGGCAGTGCCGGACGAGAAGCGCAGCTTCTCGCAGAACCGCCGGCTGGCCGCGGAAGCCGGGCGCAAGGGCGGGCAGAGCGTGCCGGACGAGAAGCGCAGCTTCTCGCAGCACCCGGAGCTCGCCGCCGAGGCAGGCCGCAAGGGCGGACAGGCAAGCCACGGGGGCGGCCGGCCGAGCTGAACTACAGCGTCACGAACCACGCGCCGGCTGCGATCATCGCGATGCCGAACCAGTTCACGACCGAGAGCCGCTCGCCGAGAAAGCCGACCCCGAAGAGCGCCACCAGCACCACGCTCAGCTTGTCGAGCGGGGCGACGCGCGCCGCGTCGCCCAGGTGCAGGGCGCGAAAATAGCACCACCAGGAAGCGCCGGTCGCCAGACCCGAGAGCGCGAGGAACGCATAAGTACGCCCGGACGCATCGGTGAGCGCGTGGTATTGGCGGGTCGCCACGACGATCACGCCGAGCACCACGAGAATCACGACGGTGCGGATGAAGGTGGCGGCGTCGGGATTGATCTCCTCGACGCCCACCTTGGCGAAAATCGCGGTGAGGCCCGCGAACGCCGCGGACATCAGCGCCCAGGACTGCCACGAGGACATCGCGAAGCTCCGCTTCTTAAGCACCGGCCGTGTCGGGCGCAGTGTCACACAAGTGTCGGCTTTCGGTCACCGCGGACCGGCGTCGTGACGCTTGCGGGGCATTGACCGCTGCGGCGACTCGTACTAAGTTCGCGCCTGAAGCTAGGGGAGCCCCGACAGGGGGCTGAGAGGCCATCGGCGCCCGAGGAAAGCGCGCGTGGCGACCCTCCGAACCTGATCCAGTTAATGCTGGCGTAGGAAAGTTCTCTGATCGGCCGGATCGAGCCTGCGAGCTTGCGCGGGCGCCGCTTTTCGGTTTCCCACGTGCAGCATTCGCTTGAGTTTCTGCGCCTTGTTTTTTGCGCGAGGAGCGTTGCGATGAATGCGGAAAGCCTGCACGTTGTCTCCGAATCACTGCCCGCCTCGCGCAAGGTGTACTGCGCGGGCACGATCCACCCGGGCTTGAGGGTGCCGCTGCGCGAGATTGCGCTGCACCCCTCAAGCGGGGAAGCGCCGCTGCGGGTCTACGATCCGTCCGGTCCCTACACCGACCCGGATGCCAGCATCGACATTCACGCTGGCCTGCCGCGCGTACGCAGTGCGTGGATCGCGGCGCGCGCTGACACGCAAGCCTACCTCGGGCGGCGCGTGCAGCCGCTCGACAACGGGCTCGTCTCCGGCTCAAAGGCGGCCCCGGAGTTTCCGCTGCGCCCGGCTCCGGTTCGCGCCCGCGGCGGCGCCGCGGTGACGCAGTTGGCCTATGCGCGCGCCGGCATCATCACCCCGGAGATGGAATACGTCGCGATCCGCGAGAACCTCGGGCGCGAACCGCGCGCCGCGGCCGCGCTGTGCGACGGCAACTCCTGGGGCGCGCGTATTCCCGAGTACGTAACGGCAGAATTCGTGCGCGCCGAAATTGCGGCCGGGCGCGCGATCCTGCCGGCGAATGTCAATCACCCGGAATCCGAGCCGATGATCATCGGGCGCAATTTCCTGGTGAAGATCAATGCCAACATCGGCAACTCCGCGGTGACCTCCTCCACGGCCGAGGAGGTCGACAAGATGGTGTGGGCGATCCGCTGGGGCGCCGATACCGTCATGGACCTGTCCACCGGCCGCAATATCCACACCATCCGCGAATGGATCCTGCGCAACTCGCCGGTCCCCATCGGCACCGTGCCGATCTACCAGGCGCTGGAGAAGGTGGGCGGAGTGGCCGAGGACTTGAACTGGGAAGTGTTCCGCGACACGCTCATCGAGCAGGCGGAGCAGGGCGTGGACTACTTCACCATTCACGCCGGCGTGCGCCTGCCCTACATACCGCTCACCGTGAACCGCGTCACCGGCATCGTGTCGCGCGGCGGCTCGATCATGGCCAAGTGGTGCCTGGCGCACCACCGCGAGAGCTTCCTGTACGAGCACTTCGAGCAGATCTGCGAGATCTGCCGCGCTTACGACGTGAGCTTCTCGCTCGGGGACGGTCTGCGGCCCGGCTCGATCGCCGACGCCAACGACGCCGCGCAGTTCGCCGAGCTCGAGACGCTCGGCGAGCTGACCCGCATCGCCTGGCGCCGCGACTGCCAGGTGATGATCGAGGGGCCCGGTCACGTCCCGATGCACAAGATCAAGGAGAACATGGACAAGCAGCTCGAGAGCTGCGGCGAGGCGCCGTTCTACACCTTAGGTCCCCTCACCACCGACATCGCGCCGGGCTACGATCACATCACTTCGGCGATCGGCGCGGCGATGATCGGCTGGTTCGGCACCGCGATGCTGTGTTACGTGACGCCCAAGGAGCACCTGGGCCTTCCCGACCGCAACGACGTGAAGACCGGCGTGATCACCTACAAGATTGCCGCCCACGCCGCCGATCTCGCCAAGGGACACCCGCTGGCCCGCGAGCGCGACGATGCCCTGTCGCGCGCGCGCTTCGATTTCCGCTGGCAGGACCAGTTCAACCTGTCCCTCGATCCGGACACCGCCTGCGCGTTCCACGACGAGACGCTCCCCAAGGAGGGCCACAAGGTCGCGCACTTCTGCTCGATGTGCGGGCCGAAATTCTGTTCCATGCGCATCTCGCACGAGGTGCGCGCCGAAGCCCGCGCGCAGGGCCTGCGCGACATGGCGCAGAAGTTCCGTGCCGCGGGCGGGGAGCTGTACGTGACGGTCAAGGACGCCTGAACGATGCGCGTGACGGTCGTCGGCGCCGGCGTTGCCGGGCTCACCTGCGCGGTGGAGCTGGCCGAGCGCGGCGCCGCCGTCGAGGTGCTGGAGCGTGCCGCGGGGCTTGAGTGCGCGGGCTGTTCGTGGTTTGCCGGCGGGATGCTCGCGCCCTGGTGTGAGCTGGAAAGCTCAGAGCCCCTCATCGCGCAGCTCGGCGCGGAGAGCATCGGCTGGTGGCGGCGGAGATTTCCGGGGACGGCGCTGAACGGCACGCTGGTGCTCGCGCATGGCCGCGACGCCGCCGAGCTCGCGCAGTTCGGGCGCCGCACCGGACACTTCGAGTCCCTGGACGGCGCGGCGCTCGCGGCCCTCGAGCCGGATCTCGCCGGGCGGTTTGGCAAGGCGCTGTTCTTCGCGCAAGAAGGGCACCTGGATCCCCGGGCGGCACTGGCGGCGCTCGTGGCGCGCGCCGCCGAGCTCGGCGTTGCGGTGCGCTTCGGCGTCGATGCCCGTGACGCGCCGCCCGCCGGGCGCGAGCTGATCGATTGCACGGGACTTGCCGCCCGCGGGCGGCTCGCGGGGTTGCGCGGCGTCAAGGGCGAGATGCTGCTGCTGCGCACCCCGGACGTCGCACTGTCGCGCCCGGTCCGGGTGCTGCATCCGCGCATGCCGCTGTACGTGGTGCCGCGCTCCGGCGCAGTGTTCATGGTCGGCGGGACCATGATCGAGAGCGATGAGCCGATGCGGGTGAGCGCGCGTTCCGTGCTCGAGCTGCTGTCGGCGGCTTACGCGCTGCACCCGGCGTTCGGCGAGGCCCAAGTCCTCGAGCTCGGCACGGGGGTGCGCGCCGCGTTTGCGGATAACCAGCCGCGTATCCGCCGCGTGGGCCGCGCGCTGTACGTCAACGGGCTGTATCGCCACGGGTTTCTGCTGGCGCCGGCGCTCGCGCGCCGTGCGGCCGAGGTGCTGCTGGAGGGGAGGCATTTTCCGGAGGTGATGGATGAAGATCCTCGTCAACGGCGTCTGGCGTGAGACGCTGGCGCCGCAGCTGTCTGCGACGCTGCAAGAGCTGGGCTACGGCGAGCGCGTCGTGACGACGGCGGTCAACGGCGAGTTCGTCGCGGCCGAGGCGCGCGCGCTCACGCGCCTCGCCGACGGCGATCGGGTGGAAGTGCTCGCGCCGATGCAGGGGGGGTAGATGCTGCAGCTCTACGGGACCGGGCTCACCTCGCGGCTGCTGCTCGGCACGGCGCGCTATCCGTCGCCGGCAGTCCTGACCGAGGCGGTCCGGGCCGCGCACGCCGGGGTCGTCACCGTGTCGCTGCGGCGCGAATCGGGCGGTGAGCGCTCCGGCCAGGGGTTCTGGTCGATCATCCGCTCGCTCGGGGTGCGCGTACTGCCCAACAC
>JBOIAH010000542.1:0-5596 GCA_050739055.1 Steroidobacteraceae bacterium
GCGGTGATGGGCGGCAAAGCGGCGGTCGGCGGGTTGCGCGCCGGGGTCGAACCGTTTGTCGAGCAGCTTGCCGCGCCAACGGCGACACCTGGGGGCGGTAGCGCCTCGGCCGCCAGTGCCGCCATGGCCGCGGCGTTGGCCATGATGGTGGCTTCTATGTCACGGGGGAAGAAAGCGTACCTTCAATATGAGCGTGAGCTCACTGACGCCATCGCGCGCCTGGGCCAATTGCGGGAAGAAATGCAGGCTGCCATCGATGCCGACGCCGAGTCGTTTAACGTTGTGATGAAGGCTTACAAGCAGGCGAAAGAATCGGCCGATGCCGACAGCGTGATCGATGCCGCGCTGAAGCAGGCCACCCGCGTGCCGTTGGGCGTCGCTGAGAGTGCCCGCGAAATCGCTTCAATTGTCGAGAAACTAAAGCCCCTTACCAATCCCAACATGAAGTCCGATCTCACGACAGCTTCGGCCTTGGCGCATGCCGCTGTCGAAGGTGCATCGGCAAATGTCGAGATCAATCTGGAGTCGATGAAGGACGCCGCCTTTGCAGCGGATGTCCGTAAGCGTGCCGCAGTGCTACGACAGTAGATCCGGGCTCGCAGCCGGATCGCGCTCACCAGCAGTGCGGCCAGGCTGAACAGGGCGTTGCGGCCAAGCATGTTTACTCCAAGCCTGGCGGGCGGGGCCGGCCGCAGGTGGCGGAAAATGCTAGCATAAGCGGCTGGAAACCCGAGCCGCGAGCAGGCACGGCGCACCTTCCCGCGCGCATCCGCAGGTGAGGATATGGCACTCAAGATCATGATTCTCGGGGCGAACGGCTTCATCGGCAGCGCGCTCACCAACGCGATCCTGCGCACCCGCTCCTGGGAGGTCTACGGCATCGACCTCGCGGACAACAAGCTGGGAGATCTGCCGCCGACCGAGCGCTTCCACTTCGTGGAGGGTGACATCACCATCAACAAGGAGTGGGTCGAATACCACGTGAAGAAGTGCGACCTGGTGGTGCCGCTGGTCGCAATCGCCAACCCCGCCCAGTACGTGACTCATCCGCTGCGCGTCTTCGAGCTCGACTTCGAGGCCAACCTCGAAGTGGTGCGCCATTGCGTCAAGTACGGCAAGCGCCTGGTGTTCCCGTCGACCTCGGAGATCTACGGCATGTCCCCCGACGCGGTGCTCGATGAGGAGACGAGCCCGCTGGTGTACGGCCCGATCAACAAGCAGCGCTGGATCTACGCCGCTTCCAAGCAGATGCTCGACCGGGTCATCTACGCGTACGGGGTACGCGACCATCTCGACTACACGCTGTTCCGGCCGTTCAACTTCATCGGTCCTAACCTCGACAACGTCGAGGAGCCGAAGGAAGGCAGCTCGCGGGTGTTCACCCAGTTCCTGTCCAACGTGCTGTACAAGCGGCCGATCAAGCTGGTCGACGGCGGCAGCCAGAAACGCTCGTTCACCTACATCGACGATGCGATCGAATGTCTGCTCACCATTCTCGAGAACCAGGACGGGCGCGCGAGCCGGCGCATTTTCAACATCGGCAACCCCGCCAATTGCGTGTCGATCCGCGATCTCGCGCAGCGCACCATCCGGATCGCGCAGGAGTTCCCGGTGCTGCGCGAGGCCGCGCGTGCCACCGAGATCGTCGATATCTCCGCCGGCGAGTACTACGGCAAGTACTACCAGGACATCCAGGTGCGCGTGCCGAACATCGAGGCGGCGAAACGCGATCTCGGCTGGCAGCCGACCACCGACCTGGACACCGCCATCCGGCGCACCATCGACTACTACGTGAAGCAGGAAGGCTTCGGCACACGCGCGGCGGCCATGGCGGCGGGCATCTAGGCGCTTAAGCCTAAGCGCCGTCACAGCATGGCCAGCGGAGCGGGGCAGGGGCTGCGGACGCGCGGACTCGGATGGCTGGCGTGGACCGTCCTCGCGCTCGCCTGGCTAGCCACCGTGCAGGTGCGCCCGATGCTCGATCCGGACGAGGGCCGCTACGCGGAAATTCCGCGCGAGATGCTCGCGAGCGGGGACTGGATCACGCCCCGCTTTGACGGACTGAAGTATTTCGAGAAGCCGCCGCTGCAGTACTGGGCGACCGCGGCGGTTTATTCCGTTGCCGGCCTGCACGAGTGGAGCTCGCGCCTGTGGAGCGTGGGACTGGCGTTCGCCTGCTTAGCCGTGGTGTTCGGCTGGAGCCGGCGCCGGTACGGGCCGGACGCCGCCCGCGCGGCGCTGGTGGCGCTCGCCGTGAGTCCTTTTTTCCTGATCATCGGGCATCTCAACCTGCTGGACGCGGGTTTCACCTTGTGGCTCAGCGGGGCGGTGTTCGCCTTTACGCTCGCCCAGTGCGGTCCGCCGGGCGGGCGTGCGGAGCGCGCCTGGATGCTCACCGCCTGGGCGGCGGCGGCGCTGGCGGTGCTCTCCAAAGGCATCGTGGTGGGCGTCCTGGCCGGTGGCGCACTCATTGTCTACACACTGCTGGAGCGCGACGCGCGCACCTGGCGCCGGTTGCACCTCATCGGCGGCGTGCCGCTGTTCCTGGCGCTGACCGCGCCGTGGTTCATCGTCGTGTCGGCGCGCAATCCGGATTTCGCGCAGTTTTTCTTCGTGCACGAGCACTTCACGCGCTTCCTGACCACGGTGCACCAGCGGGTCGAGCCCTGGTGGTACTTCCTGCCGCTGCTGCTGCTCGGCGCACTGCCGTGGATCGCGCCCCTGGTGCGAGGCGTCGCGCCGGCGTGGCAGGAGGCGGGCGGCGACTTCAAGCCGCGCAAGTTCCTGCTGATCTTCGCCACCGTCACGCTGGTGTTCTTTTCCGCGTCCGGCTCGAAGCTCGCGCCCTACATCCTGCCGATGTTCCCGCCGCTGGCGGCGATCGCCGGGGTGCAGGCGGCGCAGCGCCCGCGGTTCGCGGCGCATGCGGCGCGGATCGGGGCCGGACTCGTGGCGTTCATCGCCGCGGGGCTCCTGGTCTACAGCGCGCTGCGCAACAGCTTCGTGCCGCACGCGGCGCTGGAATGGGCGCTCGCCGCGTGCCTGGTGGCGCTTGCCGCGGTGCTGGTGACGTGGCGGGGTACATGGGCCGCTCCGCAGCACGCCGTGGCAACCGCGGCGGCCGCAATTCTTGCCTGGCAATGCCTGCTATGCGAGTACACCGTGATCCCGCCGTCGCGCTCGGCGCGCGATCTGGTGGCCGCCGCCCGCCCCTACGTCGGGCCGCTCACCAGCCTGTACAGTGTCGGGCAGTACCGGGAGACGGTCTCCCCGTACCTGGGAAGAACCCTGACACTGGTCGACTACGAGGGCGAGCTGCAGTTCGGATTGCGCGCCGAGCCCGGCCGGCAGATGGCGACGCCGGAGGCGTTTGCGGCCCGCTGGAGCGCCAGCCGCGACGCCGTGGCATTCTTCGACCCCGGAGTGTGGGATTCATGGCGGCGACGCGGCCTGCCCGGGCGTGTGATCGCCGCCGACAGTTACACCGTGGCAGTGAGTCGTTAAGTGAAGCTTACGGATTTTGCCGTGTTGTCCTGTGGCGTGCTGCTCAACGCCCTGGCACAGCTGGGACTCAAGGCGGCGACCCGCGTCAGCGGGCCGCTGATAGCGACCGACAGCGGGGTGCTCAGACGGGCACTGGAGCTGCTGGTGGTGCCGTCGCTGTGGTACGCGTTGTGCGCCTACGGCCTGAGTGTCATCGTGTGGCTCGTCGGCCTGTCGCGAGTGCCGGTGAGCCAGGCGTACCCCTTGCTGTCGATGGGTTACGTGATCAACATCGGGCTCGCCTGGTGGCTGCTGGGCGAAGTGCCGAACACCCAGCGCGTGGCGGGCATCGCGGTCATCGTCCTGGGCGTCGTGCTGGTGTCGCGCTCATGAACGATTCGGGAAAACAGCCGGACAAGTTCCTGCCCTTCACGCGCCCCTGCATCGATGAGGAGACGATCGCGGCGGTCGCCGAGGTGCTGCGCTCGGGGTGGCTGGCGAGCGGCCCGAAGGTGGCGGAGCTCGAGGCGGCGCTGTCGCGTTACCTGGGCGGCCGGCCGGTGCGCAGCCAGACCTCCGCGACCGCGGGCCTGGAGATGGCGCTGCTCGCCTGCGGCATCGGCGCGGGCGACGAGGTCATCACGCCGGCACTGAGTTTCGTGGCGACCGCCAACGTCATCGTGCGCGTGGGCGCATGCCCGGTGTTCGTGGACGTGGGCCTGGACTCGCGCAACATCGACCTGGAGCAGGTGGAGGCGGCGATCACGCCGCGCACCCGCGCCATCCTGCCGGTGCATTTCGCCGGACTGCCGGTCGACATGGAGCGGCTGTACGGCATTGCGCACCGCCATGGGCTGCGGGTCATCGAGGACGCGGCGCATGCGATCGGCTCCGAGTGGGCGGGTAAGCGCATCGGCAGCTTCGGCGACCTGGTGTGCTTCAGCTTTCACCCCAACAAGAACATCACCACCATCGAGGGCGGCGCGATCTGCGGCGGCTCCCCCGATGAGCTCAGGAGCATCGAGCTGCACCGCTGGCACGGCCAGGTGAAGACCGGACCCGATTCATTCGATACGCTGCTCGCCGGCGGCAAATGCAACCTGTCGGACGTGGCGGCGGCGGTCGGCCTGGGTCAGCTGCGGCACCTGGAGCAATTCAACGCGCGCCGGCGCCAGCTGGCAGCGCGCTACTTCGAGCTGTGGAGCGCGGATGCGCCGCTGCGCCTGCCGCAGCGCGGCGATGCGGGTCATAGCTGGCATGTCTTTACCCCGCTCCTGCCGCTGCCGCGGCTGTCGATCTCGCGGCTGCAGTTCATCGAGGCGATGAAGGCGCGCGGTATCGGGGTGGGCGTGCACTATCCGGCGATTCACCTGTTCAGCGCCTACCGGGCGCGTGGGTTTAGCGAGGGACAGTTTCCCAACGCCGAACGGATCGGCCGGGAAACGGTCACCCTGCCGCTGTTTCCGGCGATGGAGCTCGCGGACGTGGAGCGGGTGGTGACGGCGGCCACCGACATCCTTCGCGGAGCACGCACATGAGCTTGGGCGTCTCGGTCGTCATCCCGGTCTTCAACGAGGAGCAGGGACTGCCGCCGTTGTTCGACCGCCTGTACCCGGCGCTCGACGCGCTCGGGCGATCATACGAGGTGGTGTTTGTCGATGACGGCAGCGCCGACACTTCCGTCGCCGAGCTGCGCGAGCAGTTTCAGCGGCGACCGGACGTCACGCGGGTGGTGGTACTGGCGCGCAACGCCGGGCAGCACCGGGCGATTCTCGCCGCCTTCAGCTACACGCGCGGCGACTACGTGATCACCCTCGATGCCGACCTGCAGAACCCGCCCGAGGAAATCGCCAGGCTCGTCGCGGCGATGGATGCGGGCGCGGACTACGTCGGCACGATCCGCGTGCGCCGCCGCGACGTACTGTGGCGCAAGGCCGCTTCGCGTCTCATGAATCGGCTGCGCGAGGGCACCACCTCGATCCGCATCACCGACCAGGGCTGCATGCTGCGCGGCTATCAGCGCAGCGTCATCGACGCGGTCAACCGCTGCACGGAGATGAGCACCTACGTGCCGGCGCTGGCCTATACGTTCGCGCGACACCCGGTGGAGATC
>JBOIAH010000543.1:0-3742 GCA_050739055.1 Steroidobacteraceae bacterium
TCGCCGAACAGATCGGCCGGGCGGAAAATGGTCAGGATCCGGACGCACCCAATAAGAGTGAGTTCGAGATCCAGCTCGACCCGACGCGCAGCGTCACGACCGAGCGGCTGGAAGCCAGGGTACGCTCCGTATTCGACCAGTTTCCCAATCAACTGGTGGAAGTCTACTCGGTGCTCGCGGAACGCATCGGCGAGACGTTGTCCGGGGAAGTGGCGCCGTTCTTCGTCAGCGTCTTTGGTCCGGATCTCGACCTCGATGACCAGGTGGCCGGGCAGATTGCGGCGTTGCTGCGCCAGTGGCCGCAGAGCGGCACCGTGCGGCTCGAAGTGCCGCCGCGCCAGCCCGAGCTGCAGGTGCAGTTGCGGCCGGAGCGACTGAGCCTGTACGGACTGCAGTCCGCAGACGTGCTCGGCGTCCTGAACGCCGCCTATCACGGCGCGGTCGTCGCGCAACTCAATCAGTCCGACCGCAGCGTCCCGGTGGTAGTGCACCTGGCCGGAGCCGGCACGGCCCCGGCAGACGTGCGTGATCTGCGGGTGCGCAGCCGCGCCGGCGCGCTCGTGCCGCTGGCATCGGTGGCGACGCTCGCCATGGTGGCGGCGCGCAGTGTGGTCGAGCACGAAGACGGTCTGCGGCGCCAGGTGGTAGTTGCGAGTCCGACCAGCTCCGATCAGGCCGGCTACGCGCGCGCGGCACGGCAGGCAATCGCCACCCACATCAAGCTGCCGCCGAGCGTCTACCTGCGCTACGGCGGCACCGCGCCGGCGCAGGCAGCGGCGGCCCGCGAGCTGTTGTGGCATTCGGCGGCGGCGCTGGTGCTGATCGTGCTGCTGCTGGCACTGGCTTTTGGCCACAGCCGGCAGGTCCTGCTGGTGTTGGCCGCGCTGCCGAGCACCCTCATCGGCGGGGTGGCTGCGGTGGCGCTGAGCGGCGGAACGCTCTCGCTGGGCGCGATGGTCGGCTTTGTGGCGCTGTTCGGCATGGCGGCGCGCAATACGATTCTGCTGATATCGCACTACGAGCACCTGGTCAGCGTCGAGAGTGAGCACTGGGGACTGCCCTGCGCACTGCGCGGGGCCGAGGAGCGCCTGACACCGGTGTTGCTGACGGCGCTGCTCACGGCGCTGGCGCTGCTGCCGGTGGCGCTGCAGTCGCACGAGCCGGGACATGAGATCGAAGGTCCGATGGCGGTCGTGATCCTCGGCGGGCTCGTCTCGTCTACCTTCGTGAGCCTCGTGCTGGTGCCGCCGCTCGCCGCGGGCTGGTTGCGCCGGGGCTGACCCCCCGCACCGCGCGGCGCGCGCCGCACGTGGGGCAGTTCTGCAACACTGCGCAAGTCACATGTGGCCTTTTTGGTAGCCCCACACTCCGCTGTCTCGGTCGGCAGACCGTCGACGCCGTGAGCGTGTGCCGCTCACGTCCAGGCTTGCGCGCGCGGCTGAGGGTGAGCGGCCAGCGACTTGCGGACTGTGCCATTTGTGGCACAGGCCTTGTAGCGAACTCGCGCGCCCGATCATTACGGAACGTTATGCTGCAGACAGGTTTGAACAAGACTACGATACCCGGTCTGAATTTCGCATTAAGTTCAAGGGAAGACGGGGTGTTAGTGGGGAGCAACGGAGTTGCGAGGCCGGTCAGGCGCACAGCCGCATTGTCGCGAGCGGCGCGCTCACGGTAGCGCTCACCGATACACCGAACGATACAAACTCGAATGAACTCAGGAGAACTGCGTATGCGATTCGAACGCAATCGAGCTGTGTACGTTCTGGGTGCCGCGCTGGCACTCGGCACGTTCTGCGCAGCGGCAATCGGCGATGAGGTTACGGAACTCTCGAAGAATCCGAATCTGTGGGCGGCTCCGGGCGGCGATCCGGCTCTGACGCGGCATAGCTCGCTCAACGGGATCGACACCTCGAACGTCAGCCATCTGCAGATGATCTGGTCGCAATCGAGCGGCGCGCTGCGCGGCCACGAAGGCCAGCCGCTGGTGGTGACGGTCAACGGCAAGCCCATGATGTACATGGAGAGTGCGTGGCCGAACATCATCCAGGCGCTCGACCTGAGCGATCCGGACCATCCCCGGGAGACGTGGAATTACAAGAAGACCACCAATCGCGACGAGTCGGCGGTGGCGCGCGCGTGCTGCGACACCGTGAACCGCGGCATGTCGTACGCGGACGGCAAGCTGGTATTCGGCACGCTGGACGGCTTCGTAATCGCGCTCAACGCGGTGACCGGCAAGGAAGACTGGGTCGTCAAGCAGGCTTACCCGGACAAGGGCGAGACCATAACGTCCGCGCCTATCATCGCCGACGGAAAAGTGCTGATCGGCTTCGGCGGGGATGAATTCGGAGCGCGCGGCCGGTTCACCGCCTACGATCTGACGAGCGGCAAGAAGGTGTGGGAGTGCTACAACACCGGCAGCGACAAGGACGTGTGTCTCACCCAGAATAGCAACAAGAAGCATCCCGAGTACGGGCGGGCCGGGCACGACATCGGCATCAGCAGCTATCCGGGCGACGAGTGGAAGCGCGGTGGCGGCGCCATGTGGGGCTGGTACAGCTACGACCCGGACCTGAAGATCGTGTACGCGTCGAGCGGCAACCCCGGCCTGTGGAGCCCGTCGTATCGCTGCGGTCAGAAGACCCAGCAGGAATGCAACAGCGGCAAGTGGGACAACAAGTGGTCGATGACCATCTTCGCGCGCAACGTCGACACCGGCGAAGTCGTGTGGGCGTATCAGATGACGCCCTTCGACCAATGGGACTATGACGGCATCAACGAGAACATGCTCGAAGAGCTGACCGTCGACGGCAAGGCGCACAAGGTGCTGATCCACTTCGACCGCAACGGCTTTGCCTACGTACTGGATCGTACCGACGGCACGCTGCTGCGTGCCCACAAGTACGTGACCACCAACTGGGCGGAAAAGATCGACCTGAAGACCGGCCGGCCGGTCAAGGTCTACGAGCACTCGCCGCTGGCGGTGCACGGCAATACCCAGGCCTGCCCGTCGGCGATGGGCGGCAAGGATCAGCAGCCGTGCGCCATCGATCCGAACGAGCCCGGCATGGCGTATTGCCCGACCAACAACTGGTGCATGGAGGATGAGCCCCAGGAGCGTACGCACACGCAGCAGGGCATCGTCTACGTGTTTGCCAACGTCTACATGTATCCGGAGAAGCCGGGGATCACCGGCAGGTTCAAGAAGTTCAACGTCGTGACCGGCCAGACGGTGTGGGACATTCCGGATCCGTACCCGAACTGGGGCGGCGCCCTGGTCACGGACGGCGGCCTGGTGTTCTACGGCAGCCTGAACGGCGACTTCCGCGCGGTGGACCGCAAGAGCGGCAAGGTGCTGTGGCAGCGACGGCTGGGGTCGGGGATCATCGGAAACCCGATCACCTACCGCGTGAAGGGCAAACAGTACGTGTCCGTGTGGAGTGGCATCGGCGGCTGGATCGGCCTGCCGGTGACCGCGGGGCTTGATCTGAACGATAAGTTCGGTGCCATTGGCGCCACGGCCATGGCCAAGGCAGCGGGTCTGAACCTGATCCCCCAAGGCGGCATGCTCTATACCTTCGCCATAGAATAATCGGCACACAGGCGCGGATGAGCCACGCGCCCGGGCTTGAGCCCGGGCGCGTCCCTTGCGCCCGCGGCGCAGGCACTGCAAGGATCGAGGAGCCGAGAAATGAGGATGTGGACGAGGACCGGGCCGCGGCTGGGCGCGGTACTGGCC
>JBOIAH010000544.1:0-1501 GCA_050739055.1 Steroidobacteraceae bacterium
CTCCATCACCGAGGCGCTGGGGAGCGCGGCGCCCGCGTCCGGGGCCCGGGGCGGGAGCCGCCAGGGGTCCGCGGCTAGCGCGGCGCCCCCCGCCCGGGGCGTCGGTCGCCACGGGTCATCGGCGGGCGCGCCGCCTTCTGCCCGGGGAGTGAGTCGCGAGGGGACATCGTTGTGGGACAGCGCGCTCAGCCTGCTCGCCGGAACGCAAAAGAGCCGGCGTCCGCGCCGACACAAGGGTCTCGTGGCGGTTCTGCACTCGCATTTTGCCCAGCGGGTTCCCGAAGCGGAGCTGCAGCGCCTGATCGATCAGATGATTGCGCAGGGGAAGGTGAGCGAAGTAAACGGCGCGATCACTTATCACTTCTGAGGACGGCAGCCGTGTGAACGCGGCAGCGGGGCCCGCCCTGCTGCGCACGCGCCCGTGCTCACTCAGGCGCGTGTGCGGCGCAGAGGGGTTCCCAGAGCGGGATCCGACGACAGAGCATCGCGGTCCAAGGGGCTGCGCACGCCGCCGGCTCCCTTCGCCATCACGTGGGTGTAGATCATGGTCGTCTTGAGATCCGAGTGGCCGAGCAGTTCCTGCAGGGTGCGGATGTCGTAACCATCCTCCAGCAGATGAGTGGCGAAACAGTCACGCAGCGTATGGCAGCTCGCCGGCTGACTGATGCCGGCCTCGCGCACGGCTCCCTGCACGGCGCGCTGGATGCTCTTCTCATGCAGGTGGTGTCGGACCTGCAGGATCCCGGCACAAGCCGGCGGCGGGAAACAGGTACTGCCAGCCCCAGCGCGTGGCGGCCTCGGGATACTTTCGGGCAAGCGCCTGGGGCAGCGAAACGCCCGGCTGCTGCTGGCGCCGCTGTTCTTCGTACCACGAACGCAGCCGGGACAGATCCGCGCGGAGCGTCGTGTCGAGCGCAGCGGGCAGCACCGTCACGCGGTCCTTGCCGCCCTTGGCCTCGCGAACGATGAGCTCACCGCGCTCGAGAGCCAGATCCTTCACCCGAAGCCACAGCCCCTCCATGAGGCGCAGGCCACTGCCGTAGAGGAGGTTCGCGACCAGCCACGGCGTGCCCTGCAGGTGCGATAGCAACGCCCGGACTTCCGCGCGGCTCAGGACTACCGGGAGCCGCTTCGGGGGCGAGGCGCGGGTGACGTTTGCGAGCCACGGCAGCTCGATCTCCAGCACGTGGCGGTAGAGAAACAGCAGCGCTTGCAGCGCCTGGTTCTGGGTGGCGGCGCTGACCTTGCGGTGCACGGCCAGATGCGTCAAGAATTGCTCGACCTCGGGCGCGCCGAGCTCGCGGGGGCTCCTTCGGTCGTGAAACGCGACGTAACGCCGCAGCCACTGCAGATAAGCCTGCTCTGTACTCAGGGCGAGGTGACGCGTGCGCATCTTCTCACGCGCCACAGCGAACAGGCCCGGCCGGGTTCCCATGCCCTTCGTCCTCCCGGCGCGCCAGATGAGCCGCCGTCCGCAGCGAATGAGATCGCATTGCGGGAC
>JBOIAH010000545.1:0-5376 GCA_050739055.1 Steroidobacteraceae bacterium
GCGCATCCAGGGGCTCACCGGCGTCTGCAGCACCCCGTTCACGAACCCGGTAACGGTCTGCAGGGAGCCGTCGTCGATTGGCACCCCGGTTGCCGCCTGGTTGAGCGCGAGGAAGTCGCCGGTGGCACTGAAGCGGCTGTAGTTGAGCTCCGCCCGCAACATGAACGGCTGCGCCGGATCGGGCGCAAAGTTCAACCCGGTGCCGAGGGTCCAGCCGTTGTCGAAGAACTGCCGGGTTTGCCCCTGCGTCAGACTCCCGCCGGTGTCGATGAACCACTGCACCGGGCGGGTCGCGGGGTACTGATACACCTGCGCGAGCGCCGGAGCGACACAACCTGGCAACACGAGGGGCGCCAGAATCCTGAGGTACGACTTCATGGGCTTCATCTTCCCGTCCTTGGGCTGAATGTCGGCTGAATGCCACCACAGCTCTCAGGCGGAGCGGCGCAATCGACGCCGCACGGCGCGCGCGAGCTCCCGCACTTCGCCGACCCCGAGCGCCGCGGCACACAGAAAGAACGCGGCAGCGGCGCAGGCGATGACCAGGGTGAGGCTGGCGAGCTTGGGCCAGAAGCGCTGCACCGCCCAGTCAGCCAGCAGCAGGTGTCCTCCCGCCCAGGCGATGGCGAGCAGCACCAGCGAGGCGAGCGCGACCCGCGCCAGCAGCGCCGCCATGGCGCGCGACTCGAGGCGGCCGAGGTGCGCGCGCATGAGGACGTACAGGATCAGGAAGTTACTGGTCGCCACGCACGCGGTGGAAAAGGCGAGTCCGCGGTGGCCCCAACCGAGTTGCACGGTGAAGATCCAGTTGAGCAGCAGGTTCAGCCCCACCGCCACGAAGCTGATTACCATGGGCGTCTTGCGGCGGTCGATCGCGTAAAAAGCGTTCACCAGCACCTTGAGGGCGGCGTAACCGCACAATCCGATCGCGTAGAAGCGCAGCGCCCCGGCCGACTCCACCGTCTGGTGCGCGCCAAACCGGCCGTGCTGGTACAGCACCGAGATGATCGGCTCGGCGAGCACCATGAGCCCGATGCTCGCCGGAATGGTCATGAGAAACGCGAGGCGCATGCCGCGCGCCAGCTCGCTGCGAAACGCCTGGGTGTTGCCCGAGGCCGCCATCCGCGCCAGCAGCGGCAGCGTCACCGTGCCGAGCGCCACTCCGAAGATGCCGAGCGGCAGCTGCATCAGGCGAAACGCCACCGTGAGCCAGAAGGTCGGACCGTCGCCGAGCTTCGAGGCGAACACGGAGTTGACCAGCACGTTGATCTGGGTCGTGCTGGCTGCGATGACCGACGGCCCCATCAGGCGCAGGATCGAGCTGACGCCCGGATCGCGCCAGCGGAAGTCCGCACGGAAGCGGTAGCCCAGGCGACGCAGCGCCGGCAGCTGCACGGTGAGCTGCAGCGTGCCGCCGATCAGGGTGCCGATGGCGAGGCCGAGAATGGCGCGCTCGCCGAAGTGCGGGTCGAGCCACAGCCCGAGCAATACGCCCGCGATGATCGAGCCCAGGTTGAAGAAGCTCGAGGCCATCGCCGGCACACCGAACACGCTGCGGGCGTTCAGCATCCCCATCACCAGCGCCGCGAGCGACACCAGCAGGATGAACGGATACATGATCCGCGTAAGGGTGACGGTGAGCGCCGCCTTGTCGGCCTCGAAGCCCGGCGCGAGCACGGCCACGAGCCACGGCGCGCACAGGATCCCGAGCGCGCTGAGCCCGCTCAAGGTGATCGCGGTGAGCGTCGCCACCTTGTTGGCAAGCCGCCAGGCAGCAAGCTCGCCGTCGGTCGCCACCGTCTTGCTGAAGGTGGTGACGAACGCGGTGGATAACGCGCCTTCGGCGAACAGGTCGCGCAGCAGGTTCGGAATGCGGAACGCGATGGTGAACGCGTCCATGATGCGGCCGCCGCCGAACAGGGCGGCGAAGATCTGCTCGCGCGCCAGTCCCAGCACGCGGCTGCACAGCACCGCGAGCGCGACGACCCCGGCGGCCCGGGTGTTCAGCCGCTCAGCGCCTGAGTCGGCCCCGTCCGCGGCGCCCGCGTCCGCGGGTGTGTTGCCTGCTGGCATGCGGCCGTCACGGTAGCATCCGCGCCGGCCTCGCGGCCAGCTATCCCCCGGGCCCGTGCCAGGTCACCGTGATGCCGAAAGTGCGCGGGCGGAAGGTGTAGACGTTCTGCTGCTGCGAGGGCGAGCCCGCCGGGTTGTAGGGATCGAGCTGGCCCAAGGCGAAGTTGGTCACGGTATGCGTGTCGAACAGGTTGTCGATGAAGGGCGTGATCAGCCAGTCACCGAGCGTCAACCCGGCGCGCAGCGAGGTGAAGTAGGTCGCGGGCAACGTGTAGCTCCCGGGGATGAACTGCGATGACAGCGGGTCCTGCACCGCAGCGAGCCAGGGATTGCGGCTCTGGTACTCGAAGTCCAGGCGTACGAAGGCCTCGTGCTCCCTCAGCTTGAAGCGGTACTGCGGTCCGAACGCCACCGTCCAGGGCGGGTTGGTGCCGGGCGCGTAATCGATGGCGGCCTCGCCCGAGATCGCATCGCCCGAGCTCACCAGCCGCGGCGCCGTGGGGTTGCCCTGGGCATAGGAGTTGCGGGTGAAACGTGCGTCGGTGTAACCGACCGCCAGCTCCATGAACAGCGGGCCAAGGGCCAGTTCCGCCTGCACGTCGAAGCCCTTGGCGGCCGCGGTGCCCAGGTTGTCGGTGAACTGCAGTCCGCAGCCGCCGGCGATGTAGATGTTCTGCTGGATGTTGTTCCACTGGATGTAATAGACGCTGGTAGCGAGCCTCAAGGCGTTGCCGAAGGCGTTCTTCGAACCGATCTCGTAGTTCTGCGTCGAGTCCGGCCGGTAGATCATCGGGGCGCCGTTCGGGTAGCCGGCGGTCGCAAGGTCGGCGTTGCAGTAGGCGGGCAGCGCCGCATTGCCGCCGCCGACGCGGAAGCCCTTGGCGTAGCTCACGTACACCATGTTCGCAGGGTCCATCTGGTAGCTGAGGCTTGCCTTGGGGGTGTTCGGGTTCGAGCTCGTGGAGTTGCGCCGCCCGAGGCCCGGAATCTGCACCTCCACGCCGTTGACCGTCACCGGGATCGGGCCGAAGTTCTCCAGTCCGTCGGCGTAATTGGCGATCTCGAAGGTCGTGTGCGCGACGCGCTCACCGACGGTGAGGCGCAGCTTGTCGGTGAGCGCGTAGCTCACCTCGCCGTAGGCGGCGATCTGCCGGTCGTAGACCGTATTGTTGTTGTAGTAGATGTCGCACGCCGGGATCGCCGTGTAGGTGCCGTTGCCGTTGCAGCCATACGGCACGACGACGTTGCCGTTGGTGTCCTTGAAGGTGAACAGCGACGTCGCCGGCACGCCGTACAGATAGTTGAAGAAGTTATCGATCTGGACGTCCTGGAGCTCCTCGATGCTGCCCTCCTTGGCGAGCTGCCAGAACGCGCCCACGGTCCAGCGCCAGCGTGAGCTGTCGTCGCTCGACTGCCAGCGCAGCTCGCCGACGTAGCTCTCCTGGGTGTTGGTGATGATGTTCGGCGTCTGCTCGTTGGTGAAGCCCGCCGGCAGATGGATGCCGTTGGCATCCAGCAGTGGGTACCAGGAGCAGGGCGGGCCGGCCGGGGGCTGCACCAGCGGCCCGCACGACAGTCCGAGGGTATTCGGGTTGTTAGGCCATCCGAGAGTCTGATAGTAGGCGAGGTCGTACACCGTGCCCTGGTAGCCCGTGAGTTCCTTACGGTGGTAGTAGGAGGCGTTGGCGATCACCTGGCTCTTGCCGAGGTCCCATTGCAGCTTGAGCGCGGGCAGGTAGTACTGGTCCGGGTCGGGAATGCGCTCCGGAGTCCCGGTGTTGTATTCCCCCGTACCCGCGGAATACGCGGGCCAGTAGGTCGACGCGTCGTGTTTCTGGCGATTCTGATAGAGGACGCTCGGGGTGATCGTGAGGCTCTCCGCCGGCTGCCAGACACCGGCGACGCGCAGCACCAGCGTGTGGGAATAGTCGACGTTGTGCGCGAGGTCCGCGCCGGTCGTCGGATCCACCCGGTCGACCCAGCCGCCGTCGTAGCGATACCAGGCGCTCGCGCGCCAGCCGAATACCCCGTCGGCGGCCGGCTCACCGTGCGCGATGCCGAACTCGTAGCTCGGCTGGCCATAATAGGTGTAGGCGAGCTCGCTGCGCAGGTAAGTGCTCGAGCCCGTGAGGCTCGGCGGCGTGAGGATGTAGCGCACCGTGCCGCCCTCGGACCCCGAGCCAAACAGCGTGCCCTGCGGACCGCGCAACACTTCGACGCGCTGCAGGTCGAAGGTCTTCGGCAGCGTGTCGTCGGGGTTGAAGCCGAGGTTGCGCATCTGGATGGGCGTGTCGTCGATGTAGATGCCGGTGGTTCCGGCGCCGGCCGAGGAAGAGATGCCGCGGATCGAGATGGCGTTGGTGCCGGAGTTGTCGATGGTCACGCCGGGAAGGAAGCGCGCGATATCCTGGAAGTCCTTGATGCCCCGGTCGTCCATCGCGTCCTGAGTGAGCGCCGTCACGCTGATCGGCACCTTGCTCAGGGATTCCTCGCGCCGGCTCGCGGTGACGATCACTTCCTGCAGTGTCACATGCCCGGTCTCGGCAGGTGCGCCGGCTGCAGCCGGTGTCGGGTCGGCGGCGGCCAGGACATCATCGTCAGCGTGCCCCGCCAAGGGCAGCGCCACAGTGCCGAGCAGTGCGAGCGCCAGCCCGCCCGGCGCGTAAATTGACTTCATCATAGGTGCCTCCCCCTTCGAATTTATGACTGCAGGAGCACCGCGGCGTCGGCGCCCCAGCTCACGAAGACCTCATCGCTCCAGTCGATCGCCATCTCCGCGGAGCGCCGCACGTTCTGCGCAAAGGCGGTGATGATCTTGCCGGTAGTGATCTTGATACGGTACGTGGAGCGGTTGCCGAGGTAACCGAGCTCCCACACCGTGCCGCGCAGCTGATTGACGCGCGCCCCGCTCGCCGGCTGCTTGCCGAGCCGGATCTTCTCCGGACGCAGCGCCACCCATACCCGCTCGCCCGGGGCGCGGCTGCCGCTGTCATCCACCAGCAGGTCGCAGCCGGTCTCGGCGCAGTGCACGGTGATGAGCCCCGACGCGCACGCGGTGACCGTGCCCTCGAAGAGATTGGTGGTGCCGACGAAGTCCGCAACGAAACGGCTCGCCGGAAACTCGTAGATCTGCGACGGCGTGCCGACCTGAAGCACCTGGCCGTGGTCCATGACCGCGATGCGGGTCGCGAGCGCCATGGCCTCGTCCTGATCGTGAGTGACCACGATGAAGGTGATCCCGACCTTGTACTGCAGGTCCATCAGCTCGAACTGGGTCTGCTCGCGCAGCTTCTTGTCGAGCGC
>JBOIAH010000546.1:0-7395 GCA_050739055.1 Steroidobacteraceae bacterium
GCCGGCACCGCATCCATGCCGCCAACCGTACCGCATCCGGTAAACGGTGTCCAGCACCCCACCCGTACGCGGGGCGATGGCAGACGGGTTCACCGAATATTTACTCTAATCCTCTAATCCTTACACGTTCCAGGGGTCGCTTTACGGGGTCGCGGGGTCCTTCAGTTCACCGTCACGCTCACCGGCGCCGAAGCGATGCCATTGGCCACAACCACCAGCGAACTTGCACCCGTCTCTGTGCCAGCCGGAACGTCGAACGAGGTGGAGACGATGGTGCTGCCGGTGGCTACGCCCATGCTGCTGTGGCCTTGGGTCCGCGCGTAGACGACATGGCCCGACGCCGTATTGGTGATGCGCACCAGCGGATAGTTGGTGGCGGCGTTGAGTTCGTCTCCGACATCGGCGGCCTGGGAGAGGCCGTTGAACTGCGTGCCTGAGATGGTGAAGGTCGCGCCGCGTGCAACCGTTGCCGGGGGTGTCGTGATCGTGGGCGCCCACGCGGGATTGGGGCTGCCGTTACCGCTGTAAATCTGCGTTACGCCTCCGGTCACCAGAGCCTGCCCGTTGGGCAAGGGCAGAATGAAGTACAGCGTATTGCCGCCGTTACTGGGCAAGGCCCCCGTGATCGGCATCGCGGTGCCGTCATATTCGTAGAATCGGCCCGAAGTCGTTGCGATGAGCACATGACCGGAGGGCAGCAGGGCGCCGCTGGCGTCACCCGCGTCGTCCCCGGCGGCGAAATCCGGTCCCACGGCAAAACTGCCCGCGTCCGCGGGCGTCGCGCCCGGAGTGTAGACGGCGGTGTGAGCGCCGGCGCTGCCCGCGGTGGCACCGGTGGCGAAGACCTTGCCATCGGGCAGCAAGAGAGCCGGGCCGATCTCACCCGGTGGAAAGTAAGTCCCCGCCGGTCCCGGACCGTAGGTGACGCCGCCGACAACCTGCACCGGCGCCGGGCCGTACGTCAGGCCGCCGGGCGTGCCCGTGGGGGAGGTCAGAACATCCGGCGTGTTGCCATCGCTGTACCACTGGGTGGTGACCGGGTCGTAATGCTCGGCGTGGAGCGGATTGCCGACGTCGACGGTCAAGAGGTCGCCGTCAGGCAACAGGGTCCAGCCTTCTTCGGCGAAATTGTCTGCCTTGCCGGCAGCAGGCACCGAGGTCCAGGTCAGGCTGACCGGGTCAAGGCGCCACATGTCCCGTCCCAGCTTGTCTCCGAAAACGAAGCTGCCGTCGGGCAAGACAACCGACGTCACGTCGCCGATGTAAGCGACGCCAGGCGGCGCGGCGATCATCCTCCAGCTGTCAGCAACCGGGTCATAGACGGCTGACATGTTGGTCAGGCCGCTGGGGGCGAAGGGCAGGTTGTACTGGTTCTGGTTGTATTCGCCGCCCACGAGCAGCACCCGCCCGTCGGCCAGCACGGCCTGCGCTCCGGCGTAGGGCGCGTAGCCGGCGGGCGGGCCGGTAAGTCGGCGCCAGGTCCCGTTGAGGTAGCTGCCCGCGGAGTCCGGCGTCAGGCTGTAGAACACGCCCGCGTCGTTGATGGACTGCATCATGACGCGGCCGTCGGTCAGCAGCAGGGTCAGAAAGCCGGCTTCCGGCGGCTGGTTGTTGAGGGGGGTGAACGGCGTGGGCGTGCAGTCGACGGCCACATTCGTGACGTTCGCGGCCCCGACAGCGCCGGAACCGTTCGCGACCACACACGTCTGAGTTGGCAGGGAGGGCTGCATCGCCACGGTGACCGAGTAAGCAGCACCGCTGCCGATACCAACCGGGAAAGTGAAGGTACCCGGCCCGGATACCGCGAGATTTCCGCCGCCGTTGTTCTGCAGAATCAGCCCCGATCCGGCGAGTCCGGAGACCATGCCGCCGACCGTGTAGGTAACCGTCGGCGCGGCAGAGCCTCCACCACGACCACCGCATGCCGCAAGGAGCGCCAACAGCATCGGTATGGCGACGGCTGTCGCGAAACGTGACCTCATATTTCTCCCCATGGTGCGTTCCCCACGGTCGATCCCGGCGGCCCTTACTTCACTCCCGTCAGCCGCACGACGCTCACCAGCGCCGCCACGAACGCCAGGGCGGCCGCGGCGCACAGCGCCAGGTTCGAGCCGTTGGCAGGATACGCGCGAAACAGGATCGCGACGCCGGCAGCCCCGAGCGCCTGGCCGACGAGGCGCGCGCTGCTCAGCATGCCGCCGGCGGCGCCGCTGCGCGCGCGCGGGGCGGACGAGAGTATCGCGTGATTGTTGGGCGACTGGAACAGCCCGAACCCCAGGCCGCACAGCGCCATGCGCCAGATGAAATCCGCAGCCGTGCCGTTCGCCGGGAGGAACGCGATGAGCGCCAACCCGGCCGACATCACCGCGAGGCCGAGGCCTCCGAGCACGCCGGCCCGATAGCGGTCGGCGAGCCGGCCGGCGATCGGGGCGGAGATCGCCAGCGCGAGCGGCCAGGGCGTCATGAACAGGCCGGTTTCCACGGCGCTGTGTCCGAGGCGCTGGATCTCGAACGGCAATGCCACGAGCGCGGTCATCTGTGCGATGAACGCGCACACGGACGTGATGAGCGACAGGGACAGGAGGCGAATGCGCAATAAATCAAACGGGATCAGCGCGCCGTCCCGACCCCGCTCGCGGCGCACGAGCACCCACCCGAGCGCTCCCCCGCACAGGATCTGCAGCAGCGCGAACGGCGTTGCGGAATGATGCGCGAGGAATTGCAGACCGCTGAGCAACAGCCCGAAGGTACCCGCGTACAGCGCCGCGCCCAGGTAGTTGAGGGGCCGGCGAACGCGCTCGACTTCCGGCAGCGCGTAGCGCGCGATAGCGATGGTGATCAGGCCGAGCGGGACGTTGATCCCGAACAACCAGCGCCACTGCGCCACGGCGAGCACCGCCGAGGCGATGGTGGGGCCGAGCGCCGCGGAGGTCGCGACTACGAAGGCGTTGATGCCGATGGCGCGCCCGAGATAGCGCTGCGGATAGGTGAAGCGTACCAGCGCCGCGTTGACGCTCATGATGCCCGCGGCTCCCAGGCCCTGGACGGCCCGCGCCATGCTGAGCGTCAGCAGCGACGGCGCACACGCGCACGCGAGCGAGGCGAGCGTGAACACCGCGAGCCCGGCCAGGGAGATGCGCCGGTAGCCGACGATCTCCCCGAGCGCGGCGAGCGGCAGCAGCACCACCAGGATCGCCAGCTGGTAGGCGTTGATGACCCAGATCGATACGGCGGAGCTGGCGCGCAGATCGCGCGCGATGGTGGGCAGGGCGACGTTGGTGATGGTGCTGTCGAGCACCGACATGCAGATCGCGAGCAGAATGGCGGCGATCGCCCAATAGCGGCGTGGAACCGGCAGGCCGTCCGGGGCGCGGGCATGATCCGGAGGCGCGAGGGTCGGGCTCGACATCGGCGCGATCATATTAGAGGTGGGCGCGAGGTGTCATAACCTGGCACGGGGAACGCGGGCGGGCCTCGAGGGGAGACCGGCGGCGTGCGTGATGTGAGCGGCGTCACGTTCCGTCACAGGCCGGCGGCGAACGGTCACGGCTACAATGGGGCTCCGCAGCCGCGCAAAAGAACAACGACAGTGCCCAGCGACTCGAACGACCGCGCCCTCATGAAGTCCCGCAGCGGTCCGCCCGAGCGCCGCCACACCGAGCGCCGCCAGCACGTCGTACGTGCACTGCTGGTCGGGAGCCTCCAGCCACGGCGCCGCTCGCCGCGGCGCGCCAGCGAGCACGCCTTTGGCGCCGTCGATTGGCATCATCCGCAGTGGCTCGCGACTGCGATGCTCATCGTGCTGTTTTCCGGAGCGGACGCCTTGCTCACCCTCGCGCTGGTGGAGCAGGGCGCCTACGAGATCAATCCTCTGATGCGGCCGCTCGTGGGCGGCTCGGCGTTCGCATTTGCGCTGGTGAAAGTCGGGCTCACCGCCGGCGGAGTCGTGTTGCTTACGCTGCTCGCCCGCATCCGCGCTTTCGGCCGCCTGTCCGTGGGACTGTTGTTGTACGGGCTGCTCGCGGCCTACGGCGCGCTCATCCTCTACGAGTTCAGCCTGCTGGATCTGCTGTAGACGGCGCTCCCCGGCGCGGTGCGGCGCGCCTTTTCCCCGCGGGTGGGCTTTCGGCTAAACTACTGGCTCGCCGTCTCTTTTCCCGGCATGCTGGAACCGACACCCCTCTACGGCGGTAACGCCGAGTTCCTCGACGCCCTCTACGAGCAATACCTTCGCGACCCGGCGAGCGTAGACGAGCGCTGGCGGAGCTATTTCGCGCGGCTCGCGCCCGAGGCCGCGGCGGAACGGGCGCACGGGCCGATCCGCGCCGCCATCGTGCAGCGCGCCCGGCAGGAACGGGGTGCGGGAAGCACGGCGGCAGCGGCTGGTGGGGGGGCGGACGCGCGGCAGGCGGCCGTTTCGCGGCTCATCCAGGTGTGGATCAACCGCGGACATCTGCTGGCGAGCATCGACCCGCTGGCGCTCATGCCGCGCCCGAAGCCACGGGTACTCGATCTGGACTACTTCGGTCTGGCACGGGCCGATCTCGATCGCGAATTCTTCACCGGCAGCCGTACGCAGGCGGTGCCCAGGCGCATGAAGCTGCGGGATATTCTCGCCCAGCTGCAACACATCTACGCCGGCAGCATTGGCGCGGAATTCGCGCATGTATCGGATTCCGAGGAGCGGCTGTGGTTGCAGGATGAGTTCCAGCAAGGGCGCCTGCGGGCGCGCTTCAGCACCGAGGAGCGCCGCAACATCCTCTGGCAGCTCACCGCCGCCGAGGGGCTCGAGCGCTATCTGCATACCAAGTACGTCGGGCAGAAGCGCTTTTCGCTCGAAGGCGCGGACGCGCTCATCCCGCTGCTCGATGACCTGATCCAGAACAGCGGCGTCGCCGGGATCCAGGAAGTCGTCATCGGCATGGCGCACCGCGGCCGGCTCAACGTGCTCGTGAACCTGCTGGGCAAGTCCCCGCCGGAGCTGTTCTCGGAGTTCGAGGGCGGCTACGAACCGGGCAAGCTCAAGGGCTCGGGCGACGTCAAGTACCACAAAGGCTTCTCGTCCGACCTGCGTACCGCGAGCGGCAACGTGCACACGGTGCTCGCCTTCAATCCTTCGCACCTGGAGGTCGTCAACCCGGTGGTCGAGGGCTCGGTGCGGGCGCGCCAGGAGCGCTGCGGCGATGAGCGCGGCGGGCGCGTGCTGCCGCTTCTCATCCACGGCGATGCCTCATTCGCCGGCCAGGGCGTGGTGATGGAGACGCTGCAGCTGTCGCAGGCGCGCGGCTTTTCCACCGGCGGCACCTACCACCTGATCATCAACAACCAGGTCGGCTTCACCACCGAGCCGCGCGACGCGCGCACCACCACCTACAGCAGCGAAGTGGCGAATAAGCTCGAAGTGCCGATCATCCACGTCAACCACCACGACCCCCAGGCGGTGGTGTTCGTCGCGCGCCTCGCCTTGAAGTACCGCATGCGCTTCCGCAAGGACGTGGTCATCGACCTGGTGTGCTACCGGCGCCACGGTCACAACGAGGCCGACGAGCCGGCGGCGACGCAGCCGGGGATGTACCGCGTGATCCGCCAGCACCCGAGCGCGCGCCGGCTGTACGCCGATCAGCTCGCCGCCGCGGGCGTACTGTCCGCGGCGGATGCGGAAGCGATGCTCGAGCAATACCGCGACGGGCTGGATGAGGGCCGCCCGCAGGCGCGTGCCTCGCTCGGCCTGATCGGCAACAAGTACACCGTGGACTGGAGCGCCTACGCGCAGGTGGACTGGACCGAGCGGGTGGGGACGGGCGTGGAGCTGGCGCGGCTGCGCTCGCTCGGCGAGCGCCTTACCAGCCTGCCGCAGGACTTCACTCTGCATCCGCGCGTGGCGCAACTGATCGCGCAGCGCAGGAAGATGCTGCAGGGCGAGCAGCCCCTCGACTGGGGCTGCGCCGAGACGCTCGCCTACGCGACCCTGGTCGCCGACGGCTTCGCGGTGCGCCTCACCGGGCAGGACAGCGGGCGCGGCACCTTCTTTCATCGCCACGCGGTGCTGCACGATCAGAACACCGATGCAACCTGGATCCCGCTGCAGCACATCGCCGAGCCGCAGGCGCGCGTGCAGGTGATCGACTCGGTGCTGTCCGAAGAAGCCGTGATGGGCTTCGAGTACGGCTACGCGACCACCGAGCCGAACGCGCTCACGGTGTGGGAGGCGCAATACGGAGACTTCGCCAACGGCGCGCAGGTCATCATCGACCAGTTCATCAGCTCGGGCGAAGCCAAGTGGGAGCGCTTCTGCGGGCTGGTGCTGCTGCTGCCGCACGGCTATGAAGGCGCGGGACCGGAGCATTCCTCGGCGCGCCTCGAGCGTTTCCTGCAGTTGTGCGCGGAGAACAACCTGCAGGTGTGCGTGCCGTCGACGCCTGCCCAGATGTTCCACATGCTGCGCCGGCAGATGCGCCAGGGGTTTCGCAAGCCGCTGATCGTGATGGCGCCTAAGAGCCTGCTGCGGCATGAGATGTCCGTATCGGCGCTCGAGGACCTGACGCGCGGCGGCTTCGCGCGCGTCATCGGCGAGCTCGATGAGCTGCCCGCGCAGCAGGTGCAGCGGGCCGTGTTCTGCAGCGGCAAGGTGTATTTCGACCTGCTCAAGGCGCGGCGCAAGGAGAACCTGCGCGACGTCGCGCTGGTGCGCATCGAGCAGCTGTACCCGTTCCCGACCGAGGAGTACCAGGCGATCCTCAACCGCTATCCAAACATGCGCGAGGTCGTGTGGTGCCAGGAGGAGCCGCAGAACCAGGGAGCCTGGTACCAGATCCGGCACCGCCTGCAGGAGTTGGTCATGGGCCGCCGCCCGGTGTTGTATGCGGGCCGGGCGCCGGCCGCCGCGCCCGCCACCGGCATCGCCAGGATCCACGAGCTCGAGCAGCGGACACTGGTCGCGGCGGCGCTGCACGCCACCGCGACCGAAGACTCGGCGCGCGAGACCACGCGCCTGACCGCCGCGCTGCCGGGTGCACCGGCCGCGGCGGCTGCGGCGCAGGATGCGCCGCCCGCGACGCCAATGAGAAAGCGCTCATGAGCACCGAAATCCGCGTTCCGCAGCTTCCCGAGTCGGTCGCGGATGCGACGCTCGTCACCTGGCACAAGCAGCCCGGGGATGCGATCCGCCGCGACGAGAACCTCGCCGACCTGGAGACCGACAAGGTCGTGCTGGAGGTACCCGCACCGGCGAACGGGGTGGTGCGCGAGCTGCGCGTGAAAAGCGGGACCGTGGTCACGAGCGGACAGATTCTGGCAGTCATCGAGGAGGGCGGCGCTGCGCCGGCAAAGTCGGCCGCGGGCGCGCCGGTTGCCGCCGCGCCCACCGCAGCCGCTGCGGCTCCTGCGGCGCCCACC
>JBOIAH010000547.1:0-5484 GCA_050739055.1 Steroidobacteraceae bacterium
ACGTTCACCTGGTCCTCGCCCAGGAGGCGCGCCCGGCTCTTGCCGAAGGACATGGCGCCTCGGCCGCCGGAGGCGCCCTGCATCTGCCGCAGCATGTACACGAACACCACAATCAGCAGCAGCGCGGGTGCCAGGTTCAACAGCAGCTGTCCCATGTAGTTCGGCTGCTTGGGCGCGCGGCCCTCGACGGTCACGTTGGCCTTCATCAGCGCGCCGATGAGGGCGGTGTAGTCGGTCTCCGGGTTGAAGGTCTTGAATGCGCTCTTGTCCTTGCGCTCCCCGTAGATCATCTCGCCCTGCAGGACGACCTTTTCCACGCGGTCGGCCTTCACGTCCTCGAGGAAGCTCGAGTAGGTGACCTCCTGGGGCTGTCCCACGGTCGGCATGTAGCGGCTGAATACCAGCAGCAGCACGATGACGATGACGACCCAGAGCAGGATGTTCTTTGTCAAGTCGTTCAAAGGCTTCCGTCCTTACGCTAAGGCCGCCCGCACACCCTCAGGCGAACCTACACCAAGCGAAACTTCATGGCCAGCAGGTACATCTCAGGGCTGCGCGCCCGGGATGCCAGAGGTTTGACCACCTTGACCCGCGCAAATTCGCCCCGGGCCGCCCGCACCAGCTCCTGGAACCCGGCGCCCTGGAACACCTTGATCAGGGCATCTCCGCCCGGCTTCAAGACGCGCGCCGAAATGTCGAGGGCCAGCTCCGCCAGATGCATCGCACGGGGCTGATCGATGACGTCCACGCCGCTGAAGGAAGGCGCCATGTCCGAGAGCACCACATCGACCTCCCCCCGCGGCAGCAGCTCGAGGACCCGGTTGAACACCGCCTCCTCGCGCAAGTCGCCCTGCACGAACTCGACCCCCGCCAGGGCCTCCATCGGCAGGATGTCGCTGGCGATGACCCGGCCCCCGGGGCCGACGCGCCGTTTCGCGTACTGGCTCCAGGCGCCGGGGGCGGCTCCGAGGTCAAGGCAGATCCGCCCGGCCTTGAGAAGTCTCTCGCGCCGGTCGATTTCCTCGAGCTTGAACACCGCCCGCGAGCGCCAGCCCGCGCCGCGCGCCTGCTTCACATAGGGGTCGGAGAAATGCTCCTTCAGCCACCGATCGCTGCTCTTGGAACGCCGGGTCATCGGGCTAGTGTGCATACAATGAGCCGATGGCCCGAACGGCGCGCGCGAGACTCCGCTCCCCGGCCCCGCCGAAGGACGCGGCGCCGGCCGGACCCGCCGCGCCCGCGGAACTTTCGCAACGCCAGCGCCGGCACCTGCGCGGCCTGGCGCACGCCCTCAGCCCCATTATCCGGCTCGGCAGCGCCGGGCTCACCGGCGCGCTGGCCCGCGAAACCGCCCGCGCCCTCGAGGACCACGAGCTCATCAAGGTCAAAGCTCGCGGGGGCGACCGGGACGCGCGCCACGCGCTGTTCAGCGCGCTCGCCGCGCGCACCGGCAGCGTCCTCGTGCATCGCATCGGCCATGTCGCCGTGCTGTACCGCGCGCACCGGGCACTGCCGCGCATTCTCATACCCGACACCTGACCGCTGCGCGCTACCTGAAGCGCACCGCGACGATCTCGTAGGAGCGGGTGCCGCCGGGGGCGGCCACGTCCACCACCTCGCCCTGCGACTTCCCGATCAGCGCGCGCGCGATGGGCGAGGTGATCGAGATGCGCCCGGCGCGGATGTCCGCCTCGTCCTCGCCGGCGACCTGGTACACCACGCGTACGCCGTCGGCCTGGTCTTCGAGCTCGACCGTGGCGCCAAACACCACCCTGCCGGTGCTGGGGAGGGTCGCGGGGTCGATCACCTCGGCATTGGCGAGCTTCTGCTCGATCTCCTTGATGCGCCCTTCGATGAATCCCTGTTGCTCGCGTGCCGCGTGGTACTCGGCGTTTTCCGATAGATCGCCGTGCCCGCGCGCTTCGGCGATCGCCTTGATGACCCCGGGGCGGGCCTCGCTCTTCAGTCGCTTCAGCTCGGCGCGCAGCGCCTCGGCACCGCGCAGCGTCATGGGATGACGCCTCATGTGCCCGCGCCTTCCGCGTGCAGGTCCTGCAGGCGGTTGACCTCGACCTCGTCGAGATGATCCAGCGCCTCGCAGGTCGCGAGCCCGGCGGCGAGGGTCGTGTAGTAGGTCACCCGGCGGTGCACGGCCTCGCGCCGGATCGAGTTCGACTCGCGGATGGCGAGCTTGCCCTCGGTGGTGTTGACGATGAGATCGATCTCGTCGTTCTTGATCATGTCGACGATGTGCGGCCGGCCCTCACGAACCTTGTTCACGCGCCGGCAGGCGATGCCCGCCTCGGTGAGCGCGCGCGCCGTGCCCTCGGTCGCCAGCACCTCGAAGCCGCGCTCGATAAGGTTCTTCGCGAGTATCACGGCGCCGGCCTTGTCACGGTCGCGCACACTGATGAAGCACACGCCCTTGCGCGGCAGGGTGACCCCCGAGGCGGTCTGCGCCTTGGCGTAGGCTTCCCCGAAGGTGCGCCCGGTGCCCATCACCTCGCCGGTGGATTTCATCTCGGGACCCAGGATCGGATCGGCCTCGGGGAACTTGACGAACGGAAAGACCGCTTCCTTCACCGAGAAATACCCGGGCACCCGCTCCACGGCGCCGACCAGCTGCTTGAGCTTGCGCCCGGTCATGACGCGCGCCGCGATCTTGGCGAGCGGCAGCCCGGTCGCCTTGGAAACGAACGGCACGGTGCGCGACGCCCGCGGGTTGACCTCGAGCACGTAGATGACCCCCGCCTGGATCGCAAACTGCACGTTCATGAGGCCGACCACGTTGAGCGCGCGCGCGAGCTTGCGGGTCTGCTCGCGCAGCTCCGACTGGGTCTCGCGTGTCAGGCTGTTGGGCGGCAGCGAGCAGCCGGAATCGCCCGAATGCACGCCCGCCTGCTCGATGTGCTCCATGATCCCGCCGATGAGCACATCCTCGCCGTCGCATACCGCATCCACGTCCACCTCGATGGCGACGTCGAGGAAGCGATCGAGCAGCACCGGACCGTCATTCGACACCTGCACCGCGTGCGCCATGTAGGCGCGCAGGTCGTCCTCGCCGAACATGATCTCCATGGCGCGCCCCCCGAGCACGTACGAGGGGCGCACGATGAGCGGGAAGCCGACTTCGCGCGCCAGCAGCACCCCCTGCTCCGCGGTGCGCGCGGTGGCGTTGGCGGGCTGCTTGAGGCCGAGGCTGCGCACCAGGGCCTGGAAACGCTCGCGATCCTCGGCGACGTCGATCGAGTCGGGCGAAGTGCCGATGATCGGCGCGCCCGCCGCTTCCAGCGCCCGCGAGAGCTTGAGCGGGGTCTGGCCCCCGAACTGCACGACGACGCCTTCGGGCTTCTCCCGGGCGAGGATTTCCAGCACATCCTCCAGGGTGAGCGGCTCGAAGTACAACCGGTCGGAGGTGTCGTAGTCGGTGGAGACGGTCTCCGGGTTGCAGTTGACCATGATGGTCTCGAAGCCGTCCTCGCGCAGCTGCAGCGCGGCGTGCACGCAGCAGTAATCGAACTCGATCCCCTGGCCGATGCGGTTCGGTCCGCCGCCGAGGATCATGATCTTGCGCCGGTCCGTGGGCTGCGCCTCGCACTCCTCCTCATAGGTCGAGTAGAGGTAGGCGGTCGAGGTGGCAAACTCACCCGCGCAGGTATCGACGCGCTTGTACACCGGCACGACGTTGAGCGCATGACGCTTGTCGCGGATCGCCTTCTCGGGCATGTCGAGCAGGCGCGCCAGGCGGCTGTCGGAGAAGCCCTTGCGCTTGAGCACGCGCAGCCGCTCGGCGGTGAGTGCGCCCAGGCCCTGCTCGCGCACCTGCCCTTCCTGCTGCACCAGCTCCTCGACCTGCGCGAGGAACCACGGATCGATGTGGGTGAGCTCCGCGATGCGCGTGAGCGGCCAGCCGGCGCGGAACGCGTCCGCCACGTACAGCAGGCGGTTGGCGCCCGGCGCACGCAGCTCGTGCGCGAGCTTGTCCTGGGTCTCCTCGGTGAGCGGCAGGGTGAGTTGCGGCGTGAGCCCGTCGAGCCCGGTCTCCAGAGCGCGCAGCGCCTTGTGCAGCGATTCCTGGAAGGTGCGCCCGATTGCCATGACCTCACCGACGGATTTCATCTGGGTCGTCAGCCGGTCGTTGGCGGAGGGAAACTTCTCGAAGGTGAAGCGCGGGATCTTCACCACCACGTAGTCGATCGTCGGCTCGAACGACGCCGGGGTCGCGCCCCCGGTGATGTCGTTCTTCAGTTCATCGAGGGTGTAGCCGACGGCGAGCTTGGCGGCGATCTTCGCAATGGGAAACCCGGTCGCCTTGGAGGCGAGCGCCGAGGAGCGCGACACGCGCGGATTCATCTCGATGACGAGCAGGCGCCCGTCCGCCGGGTTGACGGCGAACTGCACGTTCGAGCCGCCGGTGTCCACCCCGATCTTGCGCAGCACCGCCACCGAGGCGTCGCGCATGCGCTGATATTCCTTGTCGGTGAGGGTGAGCGCCGGCGCGACGGTGATCGAGTCGCCGGTGTGCACGCCCATCGGATCGAGGTTCTCGATCGAGCAGATGATGATGCAGTTGTCCTCCTTGTCGCGCACCACCTCCATCTCGAATTCCTTCCAGCCGATCACCGCTTCCTCGAGCAGCACTTCCCCGGTCGGCGACGCATCGAGGCCGCGCGCCACGATGTCCTCGAGCTCCTCGCGGTTGTAGGCGATGCCGCCGCCGCTTCCTCCGAGGGTGAACGACGGCCGCACCACCACCGGATAGCCGATCTCGCCGGCGATCGCCAGCCCCTCATCGAGGCTGCGGGCGATCTGCGACTGCGGCGTCTCGAGCCCGATCTCGCGCATCGCGTTGCGGAACAGCTCGCGGTCCTCGGCCATGTCGATGGCGGCACGGGACGCGGCGATCAGCTCGACTTCGAACTTCTCGAGCACCCCCTCGCGCACCAGGTCGAGCGCGGTGTTGAGCGCGGTCTGTCCGCCCATGGTGGGCAAGAGCGCATCGGGGCGCTCCTTCTCGATGATGCGCGCCACCGTGCGGGCGTTGACCGGCTCGATGTAGATGGCATCGGCCATCTCCGGATCCGTCATGATGGTCGCGGGATTGGAGTTCACCAGGATGACCCGGTAGCCTTCCTCGCGCAGCGCCTTGCAGGCCTGGGCCCCCGAGTAATCGAACTCGCACGCCTGGCCGATGATGATCGGGCCGGCGCCGATGATCAGGATGCTCTCGATGTCGGTGCGCTTGGGCACGCCTAGCGGGCCCCGGCGTGCTGCCGGCGCAGGGTGTCCTCGGCCAGCTTCAGCTGCGCCTGCAGCCGGCGCAGCATCAGGTGATTGAAGCGCTCGAACAGCGGCCGCAGGTCGTGCGGTCCCGGGCTCGCCTCGGGGTGTCCCTGGAAACCGAACGCCGCGCGCTCGGTGAACGCGAGCCCCTGCAGCGAGCCGTCGAAGAGCGAGCGATGCGTCGGCTTCACGCCCGCGGGC
>JBOIAH010000548.1:0-6082 GCA_050739055.1 Steroidobacteraceae bacterium
CTCCTCGGTCGTCTGCCTGATATCGATAATCTCGGCCACCCCGCCGAGCTTCGCGTAGCGCTGTTGCATCGCCACGATGTCCTTGATGTGGTCGATGTTGCTCTTGAGGGAGTCCAGCTCGCGCAGCGCGCTCTGGTTATCGCCGCTCAGATGGCGCGACAGCTCCGCAAGGTAGACCGGCAGCACCTTGCCGCGCGCGTCCTGCGCCACGAAGGTGCCAAGGTCCTCCTTATGCTCCCTGAGCAGCGAAGCGACCCGCTCGAGTCCCGGCGCCCGCGATCTCTTCAGGCTGTCGGATACCAGGGTCGCCGATACATTGACGCTGTTCAGCACATTGCCGACGTTGTGCAGGACGCTGGTGGCGACATCCGCCATGCCGGCCTGGCGCGAAGCATCGCGCAGCTGCTGCTGCAGCAGGTCCTCGCGCCGCGCCGCTGCCACCCGCTCCGTCACGTCGAGATCGATGCCGACCAGGCGCGCCCCGCCGTCCGCCGAGTCGCTCACCACCGCCGCGACCGACTCGATGTGCACGACGCGGCCATCCGGGCGCACCACCCGGTAACGGGAATTGAGCGACTTGCGCTCGCGCAGGGCGGTCGCCATGGCCGTCGCCGCGCCGTTCCGGTCGGCGGCGTGAATCAGCTCGAGCCAGCCGCCGAGCGTCGGACGAAAGCTGTGCGGCGACTGCCCGTAGATCTCGTTCATGGTGTCGCTCCACCATACGCTCTGGTCACCCTCCTGCACCTCGTACACGCCGGCGCGCGCCGCGCGGGTCGCCATGCCGAAACGAATCGAGATGGCCTCGAGCTCGGCCCGCCGGCGCCGCTCGATCGCCGCGTCCGCCTCTATCTGGTGCTTCAGCCGCCGCCGTGTCGCCACTACGAAGATGATCGTCAGGAACGAGCTGATGATCAGTGCGAGGATCACCCGTCGCTTCTGCACCCGCGCCGACATGACGGCGTCCTGCACCACCGCCGCGTCGCGCTGCTCGAAGTTCTCGTCGATGGCGCGCGTCTCCCGGTCCGCCCGGGAGATCGTTTCGCGTAGCGCCATCAGCCGCTCGAGCTTCGCGCCGCTGCGCACCTTGCTCGCGAGCTCCGACACGCGCTGCGGGGTATCCCCGAGGGCGGCCGACTCACCGCGGGCCGCGAGCTTGTTCAACGCCTCCGCGGTCTTATCGAGGGCCTCGGCGGACTGCCGGCCGAGGGCGCCCGTGTCGACCGCGTCGGCCGCGCCGTTGGTAAAGGTGCGGTAGTAGGCACGCGCATCGTTCGCCAGGGTGCGCAGCGGGCGCGAGGCCTCGAGCGCCGCCGCGCGCCGCTCGTCGGCGACCATCTGCGCCAGCAGCACGAATGCAATGGGCACCGCGACCGCGAGGAACTGCAGCGCGATCAGCCGATCGGTCGAGCGCCAAAAACGGCGGCCCCCGCGGCCTGTGCCGGCAGCGGATTGTGTGACGTGTGCCCCCTTTTCAGCGACCGGAGCCATGAGAATCCTTGTGTGCGCGGCAGCACGTTCCGCGCAGTCCCGCACACAGCTTTACCACTGACAAATAAGCATGCGACGGATAACATGTTCCACGGCGGGTGGGCGAGATGGCGATCACGCTTTGTCAAGTAACAAGTCGCAACAACCCCGCCCCGTGACAGTGCCGTCACTATCCGGGGGCGGGCGGCGCGGACCCGCGGAGCGGCCTGTCAGGACCCGGACTTCACCGCGCGCACTCCACCCGCTGTGGGTGGTGCTCCTCACGGCGGGCCCCGCGTACGGCGACAGCCTCAACTTCGCCTCCCTGCACTCGATCCTCGAGCGGCGCAACCTCGGCACCGCGGAGGAGTTGATCGGCGCGCTGCCCTATGAACAGCGCAGCCGCTACGCCCTGGTGTTCGACAGCCGCAGCCTGCAGGAGGCCAGCTTCGAGAATCCGCGGGTCATCCTCTTCGGCCCGGATGCCCGCTTCATCGTGACGTTCAACGGCAGCCCGGCGCAGCGCGGCTTCCGCACCGTCGAGACCATGGAGTTCGACGCGGCGACCAGGGAGTTCCACCTGCACGAGTTGCAGTTCCCGGCGCAGCCGGCAGGTACCGGCGTGGTGGTCGCGTCGGAAGCCGACCCGCCGCGCTGTGCACGCTGTCACGGGACTCCGCCGCGCCCCGTCTGGGACACGTTCCCGCTGTGGCCCGGCGCCTACGGCGAGCGCTACGGCGCGAGTCTTTCGAGGCGAGAGCGTGAGGGACTGTCGTTGTTTCTCGCCCAGCGGGCGCTGCATCCCCGCTACCGTTACCTGCTCCACGCGAGCCGCTTCGCCGACCCCCGGACCTTCCGGCCGACCGCGGTCGACCAGTACTCCGGCATCGCGCCGGAGCCGCCGAACGCCGAGCTGTCGGGACTGCTCGATCGGCTGCAGTTTGAGGCGATCGCCTGGAAACTCATACGGCAACCGGCCTTCGCCGCTTATCAGTACGCCCTGCTCGGAGTCGCGGACAATGCCTGCCGTCCCCTCGCCGACTTCTATCCCGAGGGGCGGTGGCGCAGCGAACGCACCGCCTTCGAGCGTTTCGCGCGCAACACCAATCAGGTCAACGCCCTGCAGGCGCGGCTCAAGGCGGCGCGCATCGCGGTGCGTTCCACCGCGAGCGCCGCGCCCCTCCAGGCGATGCTGAATACGCTGCTCGCGCTGCGCTTCGTGGCGGAATCGGCCCTGAGGATTTCCACGCAGGACTGGACGCTGGCACTCGAGACCGACACCTACGACTTCACGACACCGCCCTCGGCGGCACGCCCGCTGCGCGACACGCTGCTGGCGGCCGTCGCCGCACGCGACAGCGCCGTCGGCGCGCTGAGTGCCTTCACGACTTCCTCTGACGGCGACCGCTACTGCAGCTACCTCAAGCGCCGCAGCCGGGCGCTGTTGAGCCAGGCCACTACCGTGCAGACGGCAGACGTTACACTCGCGCCGCCGGCGAACGTCCCGGGGATGAGGCCCGGAGCGCGCCCGGCGGCGCTGCAGCTGTGTGTCAACTGTCACGAGACCGGCGTGGGTCCGCCGATCCCGTTCTCGGATCCGGCGCAGCTCACGCGGCAACTGCGACTGCCGATGGCGCCACACGGCACCCTGATCGATGCGATCCGCTACCGTCTGTCGGCCGCCGCCGGCGCCAGGCGGATGCCGCTCGGGCTAAATCTGCCGGACGGGGACCGGCAGGCGCTCGAGGCCTACTTCGCGACCCTGGCCGGCTCCGCGAACTGAATGACCTGGCTGCCCCCGCCGCCGCGACCCGTGACGGCCGTCGCGTTCGCCCACTGCACACTGCGCACATACTCGCGCCCGTCGAATGCCACACGGTGCCGTCACATGCTCACGAGCCGCGGTCAGTGCGTTGACCTTCACCGCACCCTGAGGCGATGCGCCGGGCCGCCGCGCGCCGCCCGCCGCACCGTGTTGGTGCTGCTCACCGTGCTCGCGACGCTCCCGGGCGGAGCAGCGCGCGCGGCCGATGCCCCCCCGGGCACACGCCTCGGGGAGTTACCTTCGTCCTGGCGCGACGATCGCGGCCAGGCCTTCGATCTGCGCTCGCTGCAGGGGCAAGCGGTCGTGCTCACCATGGCCTACGCCACCTGCCACCGGGTCTGCCCACTCACCATTGGCCACCTTGAGCAGCTGCAGCGTGATTTCGACCGCCGAGGCCGGAGCGCGCAGTTCCTCGTGATCGGCTACGACCCCGACAGCGATGATCCCGCCACGTGGCATCAGTACCGCCAGACCCGGCATCTCACGCGCGACAACTGGCATTTCCTGGTGGGCACGCGCGCAGACATCGAGCGGGTGGCGCGGCAGCTCGGCTTCCAGTTCTGGAAGATGGATCAGCACGTGATCCATGACTCGCGCATCGTGTTTTTCGACGAGCACGGCGTGCTCATCGCGACCGACGCGGCAGCAGGACTGCAGTTCACGCAGCGGTAGGGCCGCAGTTCCCGCCGCTTTACATTTGTTACCTGCGCGACGATAAACGTCGGCGTTGGCCGACAGGATTCCGGTACCGGGCAACTTCCGCTAGCGTGCTCGGACACGCATCGCCCAGCGGCGGAGCGTGCGCTCGAGGGGGTCACCATGCGCTCGTTGGCAGGGCTCACGTTCATGGCGGTCGCGCTGGCCGCGGGTGCGACGGGCACGCACGTCGAGCTCAATCCGGTACGCACACATCCGCACGCCAGTGCAGCGACCGGCGTTGAACATATCATCGTGAAGCTGCGCGCGGCCGCGCCCGTCTCCCCGACCGTGCAGATGCGCAGAGCGCAGGAGCGGCTCGCCGCTCTGGCGTTGCGCACCGCCCTCAACCTCGATACGTACCGCACCATCACGACCGACCTGCATGTCGTGCACGTCGAGCCCCGCGCAGCGGGCGAGGCGCCGGCCGCCACACTGGCGCGCCTGCGCGCCGACCCGGACGTGCAGTACGCCGAAATCGATCAGCAACGTTACGTGCATGGCGTCACGCCGAACGACCCTCTGTACGCCCAGCAGTGGTACCTGCAGGTGGCGGCTCCGACGCCGGGTGCGGTCGATGCCACCGACGCCTGGAGCACGACCACTGGCGCCGGCAGCCTGGTGATTGCGGATATCGACACCGGTGTAAGACCCGATCACCCGGATCTCGCCGGCCGGCTGCTCGCCGGCTACTGCTTCATCTCCAATTCCTTCGTGGGCAACGGCGGCAACTGCCCGGGCGCGGGCGCCGTGGACCCGGGCGACTGGGTTACGCAGCAGGATGTCACGAGCTCCCCGGGCGGCGTATGCAGCAACGCAACGCCCGCACCGAGCTCCTGGCACGGAACGCGCGTCGCCGGGATCCTCGGTGCCGCGACCGACAACAACACCGGCGTCGCCGGCATGACGTGGAGCTCGCAGCTGCTGCCGGTGCGCGCGCTCGGCAAATGCGGCGGCTTCGATTCCGACATCATTTCCGGGATGCTGTGGGCGGCGGGAATCCCGGTGAGCGGTGCGCCGAACAATGCGAATCCCGCCCGGATCATCAACCTGAGCCTCGGGGGTACTGGCCCGTGTCCTGCGACTTACCAGGATGCGATCGATCGGATCACCGCCCTGGGTGTGCTGATCGTCGTCTCCGCGGGAAACGAGGGAGGTCCGGTCGATGCGCCGGCCAACTGTGCCGGCGTCGCGGGGGTCGCCGGCCTGCGCCAGGCCGGAACCAAGGTCGGTTACAGCAGCCTGGGGCCGCAGGTCGCGCTTGCCTCCCCGGCGGGCAACTGCGGCGATGCGTTCACGGGCGATCCCTCCGCCTGCGTCCTCGGCATCACGACGACCACCAATCTGGGCTACCACGCCCCCGATGCGAACGACTACACGGGCGATTACCACTGCGATCCGACAACACCCATCAACCCAAACTGCCCCCTGGCCAACCCGAATCAGTACCGCACCTACAACATCGGCACGAGCTTTTCCGCGCCGATCGTCTCGGGAATCGGTGCGCTCATGGCCGCCGTCAACTCCAACCTCAACTCCTGTGAGTTGATCTCGCGGTTGCAGGAAGGCTCGCGGTCGTTCCCGCAAACCTCGCTGGACACGAACCCGCAGCCCCCGATGTGCCACGTTCCAACCGGCGCCACTGACCTCCAGGGCAGCGAGTGCATCTGCACGCGCGACGGCCGAACCTGCGGCGCGGGCATGGCCAACGCCGCGGGCGCGCTCCAGGCGGCGCTGCGTCCCATCGCGGCCGTGAGTCTGCCGTCCTCCGTCTCGGCTGGCCAGAGCGTCACGTTCCAGGGCGGGGGAAGCGCCGCGGCGAACGCCCACGCGATCGGCACCTATCAATGGTCCGAGGTGAGCGGTGTCCCCCTGACGATCAACAATGCCGCGACGGCGAACGCCAGCGTGACACTGCCCTCGTGCGGTCTCGCCACCGTCGGCCTCACGGTCACCGATGACGCCGGCCGCCAGGACACGGGCGACGTGGTGATTAGCCCCACGTCGGTCAGAACGACGGCGCCCGCGAGCGCCACCGGCCAGGGCGCCTGCACCGTGGCGGCCCCGAGCGTCGAGGTGGCAGTGTGTCCGGTG
>JBOIAH010000549.1:0-1767 GCA_050739055.1 Steroidobacteraceae bacterium
GCCCAAAGGCCTCGCGGCCATGGACGATGAGGGGATGGGGCGTGCTGGAAGCGGACACAGGGGGCTATGGTGCCCGCTTCGAGACGACTTGTTTAGCGCATTCCAGCAGACGCACCGTGTTCCGGGCAGGCCGTAGTCTGCGTCGTGGGGCCGGCGGCCGGCTGCTCGCCGGCGCCGCGGCGCTCGTGTGGCTCGCGGGCAGCGCCGCCGCTGCGGCTGAGCTTCCCCCGCCAGCCGCGCCTGCTGCGGGGGCCACGGCCGATGTCATCCCGATTCCCGCCAGCGTGGCGGCGCGCCCGGGCGTTTTCCTGCTGCGCGACGGAGCCCTGATCTCAACCCCTCGGGATCCCGAGGCCGCCCGGATCGCCGCCTACTTCGCCGGGCTGCTGCGCGCGAGCCATGCTCTTGAGCTTACGGTGCGCGCGCGCCGCGGCGCTCAGCTGCCCGAGAGCGCGATCGCGTTCCGGCTCGAGGCGGCCTCGCCCGGCGCGAGCCCCGAGAGCTACCAGATCGATGTGTCGCCGCGGCAGGTGGCGGTAACTGCGCGCGAGTCGCGCGGGTTGTTCTACGGCGCCGTGACGCTGTGGCAGTTGTGCAGCGCACAGGCGCTGCGCGACGGGGAAATCGCCCTCCCGGCGATGCTCATCACGGACTCGCCGCGCTTTCGCTGGCGGGGCCTGATGCTCGATTCCGCGCGGCATCTGCAGTCCCCGGCGTTCATCATGCGCTACATCGACTGGATGGCGCTGCACAAGCTCAATGTGCTCGGGTGGCATCTGACGGACGACCAGGGATGGCGGCTCGAGATCCGGAAATACCCGCGCCTGACCCGCGTCGGTGCCTGGCGCGTGCCGGCCGGAAGAGCCGCGCAGCGCGACATCGACCCGGCGACCGGGCAGCCACGCCGCTACGGGGGCTTCTACACCCAGCAGCAGGTGCGGGAGATCGTGGCGCACGCCGCGGCACGCAACGTGACCATCGTGCCGGAAATCGACCTGCCGGCGCATGCCACAGCGGCGCTGATCGCCTACCCGACGCTCGCCGCACGCCCACAGGATCTGCCACGCGCCGTGCCGTCGGACTGGGGGACCTACGAGCACCTGTGCAACATCGACGAGTCGACGTTCCATTTCATCGAGGACGTCCTCGATGAAGTGATGGCGCTGTTCCCCGGCGAGTACCTCCACATCGGGGGCGATGAAGTGCTCACCGACCAATGGCAGGCATCGCCGCGCGTGCAGGCGCGCATGCGCGCGCTCGGGATCGGCGCCGTGGGTGCGGTGCAAGGCTACTTCGAGCGCCGGCTCAATGAGTATCTGCAGGCCCACGGGCGGCGGCTCATCGGCTGGGATGAGATTCTGCGCGGGGGCCTCGGGCCCGACGCGACCGTGATGTCCTGGCGAGGGGTCGGCGGCGCGATTGCGGCGGCGGCGGCCGGGCACGATGCGGTTCTCGCGCCCGACCCGCTGCTGTACCTGGATCACCGCCAGGGCGAGGCGCCCGGCGAGCCCCCCGGACGCGGCCCGGTGATATCGCTGCGCGACGTGTATCAGTTTGACCCGCTCCCCGGTCCGCTCGCCGGCGAGCCGCAGCACGTGCTCGGCCTGCAGGCGAGCCTCTGGACTGAGCACGTGCCCACCGAGGAGGACGCCGCGCACGCGATGTCGCCGGTGGGTGGGGTGGGCATCAATCTCGCCATCCAGGATGCCGTGGCGGCGGCCCGGCTGCTCGCTGGGCCACTGCGCCGCGGCACGCTCACCCGAGGCC
>JBOIAH010000550.1:0-2546 GCA_050739055.1 Steroidobacteraceae bacterium
AACCAGAGCCGCGCCGCCGGGATCCTGGGCATCAACCGCGGCACGCTGCGCAAGAAGCTGAAGCAGTTCGGAATTGCAGGCTCCTGAAGGCGCTGATTTCCCCCGCCGGCGCCGGCCCCTGAAGGGCTGAAAGCCCATGTCGCCGCCCGTACGCCGTGCCCTGCTCTCCGTTTCCGACAAGAGCGGAATCCTCGAGTTCGCGCGCGCCCTCGCCGGGCGCGGCATAGAGATCCTGTCCACCGGCGGCACGGCGCGCCTGCTGGCGGCGAACGGCGTGACCGTACGCGAGGTCGCCGCCTACACCGGATTTCCCGAGATCATGGACGGGCGGGTCAAGACCCTGCACCCGAAGATTCACGGGGGCCTCTTGGGGCGACGCGGCGTGGACGATGCGGTCATGGCGCAGCACGGGATCGCGCCCATCGACCTGCTGGTCGTGAACCTCTACCCGTTTGCCCAAGTCGTGGCCCGCGCCGACTGCACCTACGCCGAGGCGGTCGAGAACATCGACATCGGCGGACCGGCCATGGTGCGCGCGGCCGCCAAGAATCACGAATCGGTGCTGGTGGTGGTCGATCCGGCCGACTATCCAATGGTCTTGAAGGAACTCGACACGCACCAGGGTGCAAGCGACATGAGCACGCGCGCGCGGCTCGCCGCGAAGGCCTTCGCCCACACCGCGCGCTACGACACCCTGGTCGCAGGGTACCTCGCCGCGCAGCACGCGCACCCCGGCGAGCCGTTCCCGATGACGTTGCCCCTCATCTTCGAGAAGGTGCTGGACCTGCGCTATGGAGAAAACCCGCATCAGCGCGCGGCTTTCTACCGCGAGCCGCTGGTGCGTGGCGCGGGCATCGCCAGCGCGTGCCTGCTGCAGGGCAAGGACCTGTCGTTCAACAATATTGCGGACGCAGACACCGCCATCGAGTGCGTGCGGCAGTTCGCCGACTGCACCTGTGTCATCGTCAAGCACGCCAACCCCTGCGGGGTGGCGGTGGCGGCGACGCCGCTGGCGGCTTATGAGGGCGCCTACCGCACCGATCCGGCGGCCGCGTTCGGCGGCATCATCGCCTTCAACCGTGAACTTACCGCGGCGACGGCGCGCAGCATCGCCGAACGCCAGTTCGTCGAGGTGCTGGCGGCGCCCGCCGTGCACGCGGATGCTGCGCGCGTGCTGGCGGGCAAGCCCAACGTACGCGTGCTCGCGCTCGGGGAGCTCACCGGGGGCGCGGGCGGGGAGCTGGAGTTTCGCAGCGTCACCGGGGGACTGCTCGCGCAGTCGCGCGACGTTACCGACCTGCCCGAGGGGCAGCTGAGGGTCCCCACGCGGCGCAAGCCGACCGGCGCCGAGCTCACCGACCTGCGGTTCGCCTGGACGGTAGCCAGGTTCGTGAAATCGAACGCCATCGTGCTGGCGCGCGACCGCGCGACCATCGGCGTGGGCGCGGGGCAGATGAGCCGCGTGTACTCGACGCGTATCGCCGCCATGAAGGCGAGCGACGAGAAACTCACGGTGGCCGGCGCGGTCCTGGCCTCGGACGCGTTCTTTCCGTTCCGCGACAATCTCGACGTCGCGGCTGGTTACGGCATCCGCGCCGTGATCCAGCCAGGCGGCAGCGTGCGCGATGCGGAGGTCGTCGCCGCCGCGGACGAGCACGGCATGGCCATGGTATTCACCGGCCTGCGGCACTTCCGCCACTGATGCTGCGTCCCTAAGTGCCGGTCAGGATCCTCATCGTCGGCGGCGGGGGACGCGAGCATGCGCTGGCCTGGAAGTGCGCCGCCTCGGCGCGCGTCGCCGAGGTGCTGGTGGCGCCCGGCAATGCCGGTACCGCCGTCGAACCCAGGGTGCGCAACGTGAACGTTGCGGCCGAGGACATCGCAGGTCTGGTGCGGCTGGCCGCCGGCGAGCGCATCGATCTCACCATCGTCGGGCCCGAGGCGCCGCTGGTGGCGGGCGTGGTGGACGCCTTCGCCGCGCGCGGACTCAAGTGCTTCGGACCCAGCCGCGCGGCGGCGCAACTCGAGGGTTCCAAGGCGTTCGCCAAGGAATTCCTGCGCCGCCATGGCATTCCGACGGCGCGTTCCGCGACCTTCACCCGCGAGCGCTTCGATCCCGCCTGGGTACGCAGCCAGCGCACGCCGCTGGTCGTCAAGGCGAGCGGACTTGCGGCCGGCAAGGGCGTGGTGATCGCCGCCTCGATCGAGGAGGCGCTCGCCGCCGCGCGGGCCATGTTCGCCGGGCAGTTCGGGGCGGCCGGTCATGAGGTCGTGATCGAGGAATTCCTCCCGGGCGAAGAGGCGAGCTTCATCGTGCTGGCGGATGGCACGCACATCCTGCCGCTGGCGAGCTCCCAGGATCACAAGCGCCGCGACGATGGCGATCGCGGACCGAACACCGGCGGCATGGGCGCCTACTCGCCCGCTCCGGTGGTCACGCCCGCCGTGCACACCCGCGTCATGCGCGAGGTGGTCGGGCCCGCCATCCGCGGCCTGGCCGCCGACGGCATGCCCTACACGGGGTTCCTGTACGCGGGTCTCATGAT
>JBOIAH010000551.1:0-2524 GCA_050739055.1 Steroidobacteraceae bacterium
GATGTTCGAGACCTGGTACAAGATGGCGAGCCTGCTGCAGAGCGGGTTGAAACTCGAGCCGATCATCACCCATCATTTTCCCGTGCAGGAGTACCTGCAGGGCTTCGAGACCATGGGATCGGGGAAGTCCGGCAAGGTCATCCTCGACTGGTCGACTCTCTAGCGCACCTCGCAGAAACAGTAGGCGTACAGCCGGTTCGGAACGCTGAATCGGGACAGGCGCGCAACCTCGCGCGTCAGCGGATCGAGGCGTTGCGCGAGATGCGCGAGCGCCGATGGGCGGGCGCTCGCGCCGAACAGCGCCCGCACGGCGCGCGTCTTGAAGGCCAGGGCCAGCTCCTGCGCCCAGGTGAGCTCGGGCTCGATGAACTCGGGAGCGTATTGGGAGAGTTTGGCGCGGCGCGCGGCGGCCTTCACGGCGTCGTCGAACGAACCCAGGTGGTCGATGAGGCCCAGACGCTGCGCGTCCGCCCCGGCCCAAACGTGGCCCTGAGCGATGGTCTCGACGGCGGCGCGGGTCTTGTTGCGTCCGGTGGCGACGCGTTCGACGAACTCGTCATAGCCGCGCGAGATCTGCGACTGCAGGAGCGCCTTCGCCTCGGCACTGAGCGGCCGATCGATGCGCAGTGCCCCCGAGAGGGGCGTGGTGCCCAGGCCGTCCACGCTCACCCCGATCTTGCCGAGGGTCCGATCGACCGTCGGGATGACCGCGAAGATGCCGATCGAGCCGGTGAGCGTCGCCGGGCTCGCCCAGATCTCATCCGCGGGCGCGGAGATGTAGTAGCCGCCCGAGGCCGCATAGCCGCTCATGGATACGACCACGGGCTTGCCGGCCGCGCGCAACGCCCCGAGCTCCCGATAGATCTCCTCGGAGGCGAGCACGCTGCCGCCGGGACTGTCGACGCGCAGCACGAGCGCCTTCACCTGCGGGTCAAGCCGTGCCTGGCGGATGAGCCGGGAAGTCGAGTCCCCGCCCACGGTGCCGGGCGGCTGATCCCCATCGAGGATCTCGCCTGCCGCCACGATGACCCCGATGCGCGCCTTGCCGTCCGCGTGCCGCTTTTTCTCGGCGCGCGCATAGTGCAGGTAGTCCGCCACCGACACCGAGCGGAATGAGCCGGTCGAGTGATCTTCCCCCACCAGATCGATCAGGCGCCGCTCGGCCTCCAGATTCGACTTGATCCCGGTGATCAGATGGGCCGCGAGGGCGACCCTGGGCGCGTTGCCGCCCGCGGCCGGCACCGTCTGCGCCAGCGACTCGACATACTGCGCCACCGCATCGGGCGCGAGCTTGCGCGCCCGCGTCACCGCCTCCTGGTAGCTGTTCCACAGCGCACCGAGATACTCACTGCTCTCCGCGCGATCCTCGGGCGACATGCTGGTGCGCGTGTAGGTCTCCACCGCGCTCTTATAGGCGCCGACGCGAAACACGGTGATGTCCACGCCCAGCTTGTCGAGCGCTTCCTTCAGGTACAGACGGTAGCGTTCGTAGCCGTCGATCAGCACGAACCCCAGCGGGTCGAGATAGCTCTCGTCGGCCTGTGCCGCGAGGTAATAACGCTCCTGGGTGAGCTCGGTGCCGTAGGCCACGACTTTCTTGCCGGCGGCGCGAAACACGCGGATCGCGCGTGCCAGCTCCTCGAGCGTGGGCTGCGTCGCGCCGTCGAATTTGTCCAGGTCGAGCGCCAGCGCCCCGATGCGCGGGTCTGTGGCCGCAGTCTGGATCGAGTCCGTCAGGTCCCACAGCAGTGTCTCGGTGTGTCCGTCGCCGCGCGCCTGCTCGAGCGCGCGTTCCAGCGGATCCCCCGACAGCTGCTCGACGAGCTCACCCTCGGGGGCGATGAGCAGCGCCGCCCTGGCCGGGATGCGCGGCATGCCCAGGTACAGCACACTGATCAGCAGCGCGAAGATCGCCAGCAGCACGATCAGGTGCAGCACCTTGCGCAGGCCATCCAGGCCACGCCACAGTCCGACGAAGAACGGACGCACGTTCACTTAACTAACAGGCTCCGGCGCCCGCGCGGCGCGCCGCCGCAGTCAGGCGAGCGTTCAGATCTTTTCCTCGATGCGGGCCGCCTTGCCGGCGAGATCACGCAGGTAGTAGAGCTTGGCGCGTCGCACGCTGCCGCGGCGCTTGACCGTGATGTCGCTGATCGCCGGGCTGTGGGTCTGAAATACCCGCTCCACGCCCTCGCCATGGGAGATCTTGCGCACCGTGAACGAGGAGTTGAGCCCCCGGTTGCTGCGCGCGATCACGACGCCCTCGTACGCCTGGACGCGCTCGCGGTCGCCTTCCACCACCTTGACCTGCACGACCACCGTATCGCCGGGCTTGAAGTCCGGCACTTTGCGGGTGATGCGCCGCTGGTTGAGTTCCTGGATTATCTTGCTCATTTCAAGTCACCTCGATCTTGCTCCCGGCCGCCTTCGGCGGCCAGAAGCTCGTTCAATGCACGCTGCGCCTCGGGCGCGAGCCCGCCCGCCGCAATCACATCGGGCCGGCGCCGCCAGGTCCGTTCCACCG
>JBOIAH010000552.1:0-2175 GCA_050739055.1 Steroidobacteraceae bacterium
CTCGGTAGCCTGGCGGGCGCCGGCGGCCCCGGCGTACGCCCCGGTGTGCAACTCCACCACCGGCGCCCGGGTGCGCGCCGCCGCCGCAATCTGCGCGGGGTCCGGATCGATGAACAGGGCTACGCGAATGCCCCGCCCGGTGAGGCCGGCGATCGCCGCCTGCAGCCGCTGCTCCTGCGCGGTGGCATCCAGTCCCCCTTCGGTCGTGAGCTCGGCGCGCCGCTCCGGCACCAGGCAGCAATCCGCCGGGCGCACCTCGGCGGCGATCGCCAGCATTTCGTCCGTGACCGCCATCTCGAGGTTCATGCGCGTCTGCAGCAGACCGCGCAGGGTGCGCACATCGTGATCCTGGATGTGGCGGCGGTCCTCGCGCAGGTGCAGGGTGATGCTGTCGGCACCGGCGAGCTCCGCCGCGAGCGCGGCGTGCACCGGATCGGGATCGCGGCCGCGGCGCACCTGGCGCAGCGTCGCCACGTGGTCGATGTTCACCCCCAGGGCGATCGATCCGCTCATCACTGCGCCGCCTTATCTGACCATCGACTTCGCCACCGCGCGCACCGCGAGCGGCCGGCCCTCGAGCAGGTGCGCGAGCGCCGCCCGCAGCACGCGCCGCGAATCCTCCAGCTCGCGCGTCCCGCGCAGCTGCTCGCGGCTCAGGGCCATGAGCGAGTGCCCGGCGAGCGCGCCCGCGGCCCCCGCGACCGCGGGCACCAGCCCCTCCCCCGCACGGAAATGATAGTACCCGTCCGGCTCGATGCGTTTACCCGAATGTGCCTCGGTCGCGAGATCCAGGCCGTACCCCAGCACTTCCAGCAGCCGCTTCTCGAACACCCGCAGCGCAGGTTCCAGCGGCGCACCGGCGCGCAGCGCGCCGAGCGTTGCGTGATAGTGATCGAACAGCCCGGTGTGGGGATCGTGCCGCGTGGTGAGCTTCAGCAGCAGCTCATTGAGGTAGAACGCCGCCATCAGGCACCCGGGCGGCAGCGCCGCCACGGCAGCGGCGCGCTCCGCGCCGGTGAGCTGCGGCGCCTCTCCCCGTCCGCTCCACGACAGGAGCAGCGGCTGAAACGGCTGCAGCACCGGGGCAAGCCTTGCGGTCGGCCCGCGCACGCCGCGCGCGAACAGGGTGAAACGGCCGTGCTCGCGGGTGAGCACTTCGAGGATCCGGCTGGTATCGCGCCACGGCCGGTGGTGCAGGATGTAGCCCGGCGCGAGCGCGATGCGGTGCAGGCTGGGGCTCATTCGACCCCCAGCTCCTTGAGCGAGCGCGCGTTGTCGGCCCAGTTCTCACGCACCTTCACCCACAGGTTCAGGTGAACCCGCCGCCCGAGGAGGCCGTTCAGCGCCAGGCGCGCGGCGCGGCCGACGCGCTTCAGGCGCTCGCCCTTCGCGCCGATGACGATCGGCTTCTGGCCTGCGCGATCGACCCACACCGCCGCGTCCACCACCAGCCGATGCTCTTCTTCCGTCAGACGCTCGACCTCGACTGCGATGCCATAGGGCACCTCCTGGTTGAGCTCGAGGGTGAGCTTCTCGCGGATCATTTCCGCGATGCGGAACGCGGGGGCACGATCGGTCAGTTCGCCCTCGGGGAACAGCGCCGGGGACGCCGGCAGGTGCGCCGCGATGGTGTCGCGCAGGTCATCGATATTGTCGGCCTTGAGCGCCGAGACCGGGACGATGGCGAGAAACGCGTGCCGCGCCGCGAGCGCCGCCAGGTAGGGCAGCAGCCGCTCGCGCGGGCGCACGCGATCGATCTTGTTCACCGCCACGATCGCCGGCCGGCCGGATCTGGCGATGCGCGACAGCACCAGCTCATCCTCCGCGGCCCACAGCGGCGCTTCCACCACCAGCACCACCAGGTCCGCATCGGCGAGTGCCGCGGCGGCGGTGCGGTTCATCGCCTTGTTGAGCGCACGGCCTGCCGTGCGGTGCAGGCCCGGAGTGTCCACGAAGGCCACCTGCGCCCCGGGGAGGTTGCAGATGCCGAGGATGCGGTGGCGGGTGGTCTGCGGCCGCGGCGTGACGATACTGAGCTTCTCCCCGACCAGCGCATTGAGCAGCGTCGACTTGCCCACGTTCGGCCGACCCACGAGTGCGGCAACGCCGCTGCGGAACGCTGCTGTCGGGACGCTGCTCAAGGGGACCCGTCCCCGGGGGGTTGAAGCCCGATCT
>JBOIAH010000553.1:0-1450 GCA_050739055.1 Steroidobacteraceae bacterium
ACCGACGGGTCCTTGCCGAGCAGTGTGTTGCGGTTACCCTGGCGGATATTGTTCCAGACGAACTCGCGCAGGCTGAAGAGCGCGTAGTACTGGGGAAACTCGCGGAGCAGCGCGCTCGCCAGCGTCGCCATGTCGCGCGCCGTGCTGTACTGATCGGGCGCCGGCAGCCCGTCGCTGTTGACGAAGTGGCTCGACTTCATGCCGAGCCGCTGCGCGTACTCGTTCATGAGCTGCGCGAACGCGGCGTCGGTGCCGCCGACTTTCTCGGCGAGCGCCACGGTGGCATCGTTGCCGGATTGCACGATCATGCCCTTGAGGAGGATGGCGACCGGGACCTGCGTGCCGACCCGGATGAAACTGCGCGATCCTCCCGTGCGCCACGCATGCTCGCTCACCGTGACCTCGTCGCTGAGCTTGAGCCGCCCGGCGGTGAGCGCCGCGAATACCACGTAGGCGGTCATGAGCTTGGTGAGGCTCGCCGGCTCCTCGTGGTCGTCGGCGCGCCGTTGCGCGAGCACCCGGCCGGTGAAGTGATCGACGAGTATAAAGGCACGCGCGTTGACCATGGGCGGCGCCGGGATCGGCGCGGCGGCGCGCGCGGCCGGCGCCACGGCCGCGGCGGCCACGCACAGCAGGGCGAGAGATGGGCGGATCACGGTGGCGGATTCCTTCCGGTGACGTGACTGACTCGAAAGTTTAACTCAAGCGGGGTGCGTGCTCATGCGCGCGCGCTCAATCGGTGACCAGCCGGGCGTCGGGGATCCCGAGCGCGGCGAGCCGGGCGGCGAGCTGATCGAATTCGGCGACGCTGCCCACCGGCCCAAGCCGCACGCGGTACAGGCGTGACTTGCCCTCCAGCGGCGCAGTCACGAAGGCCGCTGCGAGCCCGGCGGCCTGCAGGCGCTCGAGCTCGCGCTGCGCGTTACCCGGGTCGGCGAACGCGCCGGCCTGCAGGTACAGCGCCGCAGGCGGCGACTGCGCGCTGCGGGTGAACACGTCCGGCTCTCCCGGCGTCAGCGCCCGCACCTCCACGACCGCCGTTCCCTCACGCAGCATGTCGAGCTTCGCCGCGGCGGTGTACGACAGATCGATGATGCGGTTGGCGACAAACGGGCCGCGATCGTTGATGCGCACCACGACGCTCCGGCCGTTCCTGAGATTGGTGACGCGCGCGTAGCTCGGCAGCGGCAGTGTCTTGTGAGCCGCGGTCATGGCGTACATGTTGTAGGGCTCGCCGCTCGAGGTGGTGCCGCCATGGAAGCTCGGGCCATACCAGGACGCGACGCCGCGCTCGAGGTAGCCGTCCGCGGAGGCGCGCACGAAATAGCGCCGCCCTTGCACGTCATAAAACGGCGGATTGCCGTGGGGACTGCGCGGCTCGACCCGCGGCAGCGCGTCGGGGATGGCCGCGATGCTGGCGGGCGGCGGCGGTGCGGGCCGCGGCAGCGGC
>JBOIAH010000554.1:0-4668 GCA_050739055.1 Steroidobacteraceae bacterium
CGCAGGTGCTCGAGGCCTGCGCGCGGCTCGCGCAGCTGCCGCTCACCCGCGTCATGCTCACCTCCCCTCTGTATCGCTCGCGCCCTTTCGGCCCGGTCGCGCAGCCGGACTTCGTCAATGCGGTGGCGGGCGTGCTAACCCAGCTCGAATCCGCGGGGTTGCTCGCCGGGCTGCGCGCCCTCGAGACCGCGCTCGGCCGCCCGGCGCAGCGCGAGCGGTGGGGGCCGCGCGTCATCGACCTCGATCTCCTTTCTTATGGCCGTGAGCGGCGCAGCGAGCCCGCCCTTACGCTGCCGCACCCAGGGATAGTGGAGCGCAACTTCGTTCTGTATCCTCTCGCGGACATTGCCCCGGATCTCGAGCTGCCCGGGCTCGGGCGCGTCGCCGAGCTCAAGGGTCGCGTCACGTCCGAGGGCCTGGTGCGGTTATAGGCACATGGCAAAGGAAGCAATCCATCACTTCATCGCGGTGGAAGGTCCGATCGGCGTCGGCAAGACGAGCCTGGCACGCCGCCTGTGTACCAGCCTGTCCGCCCAGGCGGTGCTGGAGCAGGCGGCGCAGAACCCGTTCCTCGAGCGCTTCTACAAGAACCCGCGCGCCGGCGCGCTGCCCGCGCAGCTGTACTTCCTGTTGCAACGCACGCAGCAGCTCACGGCGCTCAAGCAGGCGGACCTGTTCGCGCCGGTGCGGGTCGCGGACTACCTGCTGGAGAAGGACCGGCTGTTCGCCCGCGTCACGCTCGACGATGCCGAGTACGCGCTCTATGAGCAGGTGTACGCCAAGCTCGACACCCAGGTGCCCAAGCCCGACCTGGTCGTGTACCTGCAGGCGCCCGTCGACGTGCTCATGGATCGCATCGCCCGGCGCGGCGTCGATTACGAGCAGTACATCGACCGGCAGTATCTCGAGCGGCTGAACGAGGCCTACGCGCGCTTCTTTCACGAGTTCGATGCGGCGCCGTTGCTGATCGTCAACGCCGCCTCCATCGACCCGATCGCCAACCAACGCGACTACGACGAGCTGCTGGCGGCCGTGCGGCGCATGAGCCGTGGGCGCCTTTACTACAATCCGTTGCGCAGCCGCGCGATCTAAGTACACTCGCAAGCGCGCATGTATACGCACCTGCAACGTGACGCCAGCCGCCCGCCAGTGACGCTCGCTACCCTCGCGCACATGAAGGCCGAGCGCGACAAGATCGCTGCACTCACCTGTTACGACGCGAGCTTTGCCGTGCTGCTCGATGCCGCGGACGTGGACGTGGTGCTGGTGGGCGATTCGCTGGGGATGGTGATCCAGGGACACGACACCACCGTGCCGGTCACCATGGATCACGTGGCGTATCACGCCGCCTCGGTGGCGCGCGGCCTGCACCGGCCGTTCCTGATCGTCGACCTGCCGTTCATGAGCTACCCGTCGCGAGACCTGGCGCTCGCCAACTCGGTGCGCCTGATGCAGGAGGGCGGCGCCAAGATGGTGAAGCTCGAGAGCGGCGGCAAGCAGACCGAGATCGTCGAGTTCCTCGCCGGCCACGATATCGCGGTGTGCGCGCACGTGGGGCTCAAGCCCCAGTCAGTGCACAAGACCGGGGGCTTTCGCGTGCAGGGTCGCGAACGGGAGACCGCGGCGCGGCTGCTGGACGAGGCCCGGCGCCTCGAGTCCGCCGGCGCCGACATCGTGCTGCTGGAATGCATTCCGGCGGCGCTCGGCAAGGCCATCACCGCCGAGCTGCACGTGCCGGTGATCGGCATCGGCGCCGGGCCCGACACCGACGGCCAGATTCTCGTGACCTACGACATGCTGGACATAACCACCGGGCGCAAGCCGCGCTTCGTGCGCAACTTCATGGAAGGCGCCGGCGACAACCTCGAAGCGCTGCGCCGCTACGTGCGCGCCGTAAAGCAGGGCGAGTACCCCGCGCCCGAACACTGCTTCTGACTGAAGCGCTGCAACCGAAGCGCTCGACCCTCAAGGGGACCATGGAGACCGTCACCACCATCAGTGCGGTTCGCGAGCGGGTCCGCCGCTGGCGCGGCGCGGGTGCGCGCGTCGCGTTCGTCCCCACCATGGGCAACCTGCACGCCGGCCACGTGAGTCTCATCGAGACCGCGCGCCGCCACGGCGAGCGCTTCGTCGCCAGCATATTCGTGAATCCGATGCAGTTCGGTCCCAACGAGGACTTCGCGCACTACCCGCGCACGCCGCGCGAGGATGAGCGCATGCTGGCCGGCGCCGGCTGCGACCTGATGTTCATGCCGGACGTGGCCGAGATCTATCCCCACGGCGCCGAGCGCGCCACGCGCGTCGAGGTGCCGGGGCTGTCGCGCATCCTGTGCGGAGAGTTCCGCCCCGGGCACTTCGAAGGCGTCAGCACCGTGGTGGCGAAGCTGCTGCACATCGTGGAACCGGAGGTGGCGGTGTTCGGAGAAAAGGACTTCCAGCAGCTTACCGTCATCCGGCGGATGGTGACCGAGCTGTGCATGCCGGTGCAGATCGTGGGCGCGCCCACGGTGCGCGATGCCGACGGGCTGGCCATGAGCTCGCGCAATCAATACCTCAGCGCCGCAGAGCGCCGGGTGGCGCCGCTCATCTACGCGACGCTGCAGGCGGCCGCGGACCGGGTGCACGCCGGGGATGCGGACTTCGCGAGCATCGAGCGGGCGGGGTTTCAGGCGCTGGAGAGCGCCGGACTGCGGCCGGACTTCTTCGCCGTGCGCCGGGCCGCGGACTTGGATTCGCCGGGCGCCGACACGCGCGAGCTGGTAGTGCTCACCGCCGCGCGCCTGGGTAAAGCGCGGCTCATCGACAACGTGCAGGTCACCCGCTCGCGCTAGCCAGCGCTCACGCACGCCGCTGGCGTGGTGCGTGCGCGGGGGCGCGGCCGGCTCACGCCGCTTGGGCGTGCTGCGCCAGCGCCCACTCCACGTGCTCGCGCACCAGGGGCGAGGAGTCCGCACGGCGCGCCTCGAGCGCGCCTATCACGGCCGCCGAGGTCGGGGCGTTTCCCAGCGCCACCGCGATGTTCCTCGACCAGCGTTGATAACCGATGCGGTAGATCGCCGAGCCGCGCATGCGCTCCTCGAACTGCGCCTGCGTCCAGCGAAACAACTCCGGCAGGGCGCTCGCGTCGAGCTGGTGGCGCACCTTGAAGTCGGGGTGAGCGGCGGCGCGCGCGAACTTGTTCCACGGACACACCAGCTGGCAGTCGTCGCAGCCGTAGATGCGATTGCCGATGGCGGCGCGCAGCTTGAGCGGAATGGCGCTGTGATGTTCGATGGTGAGATAGGAGATGCAGCGCCGCGCATCGAGCCGCCAGGGGGCGACGATCGCTCCGGTAGGGCAGGCCGGGATGCACGCCTGGCAGCTGCCGCAGTGGGCGCTGGCGGGCTCATCCACGGGCAAGGGCAGGTCGGTGAGGATCTCGCCGAGGAAGAACCACGAACCCGCCTCGCGCGCGATGAGATTGGTGTGCTTGCCGATCCAGCCCAGGCCCGCGTTGCGCGCGTGCGCCTTCTCGAGCACCGGCGCGCTGTCGACGCACACGCGGTAGCCGAACGGGCCGATGCGTCGCTGCAGATCTCCCGCCAGCCGGGCGAGCGCCTGGCGCAGGACCTTGTGATAGTCGCGGCCGAGGGCATAGCGCGACACGTAGGCGAGTCTGCCGTCATCCAGCACCGACTGCGCGTCGCGCGCACCGCCGGGCCAGTAGTCCATGCGCGCGCTCACCACGCGCACGGTGCCCGGGACGAGCTCCTGCGGCCGGCTGCGCCTGCGGCCGTGCCGTCGCATGTAGTGCATCTCCCCCTCGAAGCCGTGCTCGAGCCACCTGAGCAGATGCCGCTCGTCCTCGGGGATCTCGATGCTGGCGACACCCAGCGCGCCGAAGCCGAGCACGCGCGCCTGCGCGCGCAGCTCGCGCTTGGCGGCGTGCAGGTCAATGCCGGCGGGTCCCGTCATGGCGTCATCACCCGTGCCAGTATAATGACCTGATGGCGCTGCCGATCGCCTTGTACTCCACTGCGCAGGTGCGCGCACTCGACGCGCACGCGATCGAGGTGCTGGGAATCGCGGGATACACGCTGATGAAGCGCGCCGGCGAAGCGGCCCTGCGGCATCTGCGCACCCGCTTTCCCGTGGCGCACCGCATCGTCATCGCCTGCGGCAGCGGCAACAACGCCGGTGACGGCTACGTTCTGGCGCGCTTTGCGCAGGCTGCGGGCCTGACCGTCACGGTGGCAGCGGCCGGTCCGCCGGACCAGTTGCGGGGCGATGCGCGCCAGGCGTACCGGGACTTCCGCGCGAGCGGCGGTGGGGTCTACCCGTTCGCGGCGCAGTTGCTCGGGGAGGGGGAAGTCATCGTGGACGCCCTGCTCGGTACCGGACTGCGCGGAGCGGTGCGCGCCGGAATTGCGCAGGTGATCCGCGAAATCAACCTGAGCGGGCGCCCGGTGTTCGCGCTCGATGTGCCCTCCGGCCTGGACAGTGACGCCGGGGTCGCGCTCGGTGAGACCATCCGCGCCGACTCCACCGTCACGTTCGTGGGGCTTAAGACCGGGCTCCTGGTCGGGGATGGCCCGGAGTTTACCGGCACGCTGTTCTTCGATGACCTGGAGCTCGCGCCGCCGGCCGCGGCGCAGTTCGAGCCGCGCCTCACCCGCATCGTCGAGGCGG
>JBOIAH010000555.1:0-2345 GCA_050739055.1 Steroidobacteraceae bacterium
GTCTGAGCGTCCGTGACGCCCCGCAATGAGGCGCCCGCGAAAATGACGGAATAAAAACCCGCGCGCCGCAGTCTTCTCCTTCGCAAGTCAGCCGCAGGAGACGGACATGTCGGACGAAACCTCGAGCCAATCGCGCCGCAGCGCGCTCAAGTGCCTGGCCTTCGGCGGCGCCGGGACCCTGTTCGCCCTGGCGGGAGGGGTTTTCACGCCCATCGACCTGGCGGTGGCGGCCGCCGACCGGCAGGGCGCCGGCCGCCTGGGAAAGCCGCTGTTCGTGCAGATCAGCGACAGCCACATCGGCTTCAACAAGGAGGCGAATCCCGACGTCGGCGGCACCCTTACGCAAACCATCCAACTCGTCAACGCGTTGCCGCAGCAGCCCGCGCTGATCATTCATACCGGGGATATCACTCACCTCTCGAAGCCCGCCCAGTTCGACCTGGCGCAGCAGCTGCTTTCGGGCCTGCGCACGAGCGAGATGCACACGGTGCCGGGCGAGCACGACACGGCCGATCCCACCGTGACGGAATACTTCAATCGCTTCGGGAAGGCCTCCGGCAACAAGGGTTATTACAGCTTCGATCACGCGGGCGTGCACTTCGTGGCGCTCGTCAACGTGTTGCAATTCAAGCCCGGCGGACTGGGCACGTTGGGCGCGGAGCAGCTCGCCTGGGTGGCGGATGACCTCAAGGGACGTTCGGCCAGTACGCCCATCGTCGTCTTTGCCCACATGCCGCTGTGGACCATCTACGAGCCGTGGGGCTGGGGAACGGGCGATGCGCCGCAGCTGATGGAGCAGTTGCGGCGCTTCGGTTCGGTCACCGTCCTCAATGGTCACATCCATCAGATCGTGCAGAAGGTCGAAGGTAACGTGACCTTCCACACGGCGCGCTCGACCGCCTACCCGCAACCCGTGGCCGGCGTCGGCGCCGGACCGGGGCCGCTCAAAGTGGCGCCCGATCAACTGCTGAGAATGCTCGGCGTCACCGGCGCGTCGGTCGTGAAGCATCCGCGCGCCATCGCGCTCGACGACGCCACGATTGCCTGACCGGGCCGCGAAGGGACGAAAATGGCAAGCAGGTTCGGGCGTGCGGGATTACTGCGAGCGCTGCTGGCGGCCGCCGGCGTGCTGGCGGTGTGCTGGGCCGCGGTCGCGGGTGCATCGTTCGCGGGGGCCCCCGACCCGGCCACGGTCGTCGTGGCGAGGGATTTCATGTTCGCGCCGCTGTCGTTGACGATCAAGGCCGGTTCGACCGTCACCTGGACGAACAGCGATGATGAGCCCCACACGGTCGTCAGCGACACGGGGCTGTTCCGTTCGGGGGCGCTGGATACCGGGGAAAGCTTCTCGTTCAGGTTCGACAAGCCCGGCACGTATCACTACACGTGCGCGATCCACCCCCGCATGGTCGGCACGATCGTCGTCGAGTAGCTGCCATGAACGAGCTAAGCAAAGCGGGCCTGGTCATTGCAGGCACGCTGGGCGCCCTCGCGCTCGGCGCTGGGGTATTCATCGGCTCGGGGGTTTACGATATCGGCGCCGATGACCACCACACGAAGGTCGTGTTGGCAATCATCGGGCAGCTACGGGAGCGCTCCATCGGGGCGCGCGCACGCACGCTGGCGGTACCCGATCTCGAGACCGGAGCAAGCATCGCCGCCGGCGCACGCCGCTATGCGGCGCTGTGCGCCGGCTGTCACCTGGCGCCGGGGGTAACCCGGTCCGCGCTGCGGCCCGGACTTTATCCTCATCCGCCGAATCTTGCCCAGGAGGCGCCGCGCGAGGCGCGCAACGCATTCTGGACCATCAAGCATGGTATCAAGATGAGCGCGATGCCGGCCTGGGGCAAGACCCTCGATGATGCGGCGATCTGGGACATCGTCTCCTTCATGCGCAAAATGCCGGCGATGGATGCACAGGCCTATCAACTCCTCGCGCAGGAGGACCGCGGAATCCCGCTGAAGGAACCGCCCGGAGCCGCGCCGTACGGGCCGCCGCGACTACGTTGAAGGTCGCCCTGGTCGTCAGTGTCGTCTGGCGCCGACGCCAACACATCGTCAGGAACTGTCCGCGTGCGCTGCAGTCGGAGGTCGCGAGCTACAAGTTGGTGCCACGTGTTGACTGTTAGACCTGCGCTGCGCCGCGTATCGGTGTATGATCGCAACTCCACCCTTTATTTTCGGAGTATCGGCCAATGGCAAGACGTCCACCGAACGACGGTGCTTCCTGGAGCGCCCGTGAGCTGAAGACCCTCAAGGCACTCGCGAAAGCGGGAACCCCAACCGGGCAAGTCGCGAAGCAACTCGGGCGCACTGCGGCCGCGGTCCAGCAGAAGGCCATGCGT
>JBOIAH010000556.1:0-1882 GCA_050739055.1 Steroidobacteraceae bacterium
GTTCCAGGCACTGCTCGCCGGACGCTGAGTGTCCCCGACAGCAACACGGCGGACCATCCAGGTCGCGATGGCGCCGGTCCGTACCTGCTGCGCATCGTTGCTGCGACAGGCAAGCTGGCGTTCATCTTCAGCTTCCGTGGCGTGGTGGATCTGCTGTCGTTCGCGCCATTCTTCCTTACCGGTTTGATGCGCGCTGGGTGCGGGTGTTACGCCTGCTGCTGCTGCGCATCCTTAAACTGCAAACCCACATCCTTGAAACCACCGTCGCTGAACGCACTCAGGAACTGGCCGCGAAGAATGCGGCCCTTGAGCGGGCGCAGGCGCAGATCAAGGCCTGGCCGCGCAGCATGCCGATCCTGGTGTGTGCCTGACCTACGCCAACCGCGCGTTGTGCGCGCAAAACCCGATGGACCTGTTCGTCACGGTGTTCTACTGCGTGCTCGACCCTACTGCGCCTTCAGGATCAGCGCGCGCCACAACCGCTCGTCGTGCGAGGCGGCCACTTCGGGCGCGAGACCGGCAATCAGCCCGGCGGCTTCATGCAGTAGGGCGGCGCGCTTGCCGGGAGCGGCGAGTGCCTCGGCGTAGAGCGCGGCTGCCAGCTCCTGCGGCAGCCATCGATCCCCGTGATTGCGGGCGGCGAGTTGCCGCTGCATTCGCACCACCGGAGCGATGGTCTGCGCGCCTTCATTCAAGTGCCCCTGGCGCGCCTGCGCCATCACGATCCAGGTGTTGAGCTCGCCCAGATCGCGCTGAGTCCCGATGTCCTCACCGCCCATCACCTTGCGTGCCGCGAGCGCGGCGTGCAGCGAGCGCTCGGCACCCGCGAAGTCGCCGAGCAGATATTCCGCGCGGCCCTCGGTGAAGTACCCGATGTACAGGCCGAGGAATTTCTGGAATCGCTGCAGCCCGCCGTGTGCCGTCGTGTCCTGCAGCTCGTCTGTCGCGCCGGCGACGATGCGCCGCACGCCGGCAAAATCATCGCGGTCGTAGGCCATCGCGGCCGAGGCGAGCTTCCCGCTCGTATCGACGATGACCAGCGCCAGGCTGCCGGGGGGCTCGCTGCGGCGCAGCCTCGCGAGGAACGGCGCGCCCGCGGCGAGGGTCGCCTGTGCTGCGGAGGGGTCGCCGAGCTGCGCCTGGCGATAGGCCACGGACAGCATGACGAACGCGCGGGTGATGAGGAATCCCGTGCCGCCGGCGGCGGCACGCCCCGCGTCGTCAAGTTGCTGGAGGTAATGCGGCATCGCCTCGTGCAGCCGTCCGGCCTGCCAGAGCGTGTCCCCGATCTGCCCGCGCGCGACCGCGAGATTGTTGATGCTGACCATGTTGCCGGGGTCCAGCTTGAGCAGCGTGAGCGAGACCTGCTCCTGCCGCAGGTCGATGGCCAGCGCCGCCAGTGGGTTGAGGTCATTCTGCTCCACCGTCGCCAGAACGCCGACGATGACCTGCTGCGCGTGCAGCGCCATGCGGTACCCGGGCCGCTGCTCGAGGACCTGCTCCGCCTTGGCGCTCGCGTCCGCACCCGCGCGCCGCGCCTCGTCGTTGCGGGACAACGAGGCCAGGGCCTGCACCAGCCACCCGCCGGCGTCCGCGTAATAGGCGGCCATGTCGAGGCTCTTGAGGTTCTGCGCGCCGAGATCGGAAGCGATACGCATCGCCTCGTTCTCCGAGCGCACGGCCTCCTCGTTCTGGTTTGAGTTCACCTGCTCGAAGCCGATGCGCACGAGGGTCTCGACGTAGGCGCGTCGCGCCACCACCGAGGCGTGCGACACTTCAGCGAGCGGCTGCAGGATGTCGGCGGCGCGCTGTGCGGCGGCAGGCCCCCCCGGATCATTGGCGTTATCCAGAATCGCCGCCTGCACGACGTAGGCGAGCGCGA
>JBOIAH010000557.1:0-1057 GCA_050739055.1 Steroidobacteraceae bacterium
ATGTCATCCTCGCCGAGGTACGAGCCGGACTGCACCTCGATGATCTCCAGCGGCATCGTTCCCGGGTTCTCTATGCGGTGCTTCATGCCGATGGGAATGTAAGTCGACTGGTTCTCCTCGAGCACGAATACTTCCTCGCCGCGCGTGATGCGCGCGGTGCCCGCCACCACCACCCAGTGCTCGGCGCGGTGATGGTGCATCTGCAGCGAGAGCGTGGCTCCGGGCTTGACCTTCAGGCGCTTCACCTGGAACCGCGCACCAGACTCGAGGCTGTCGTAGCTCCCCCAGGGCCGGAACACCTCGCGGTGCAGCGCGTGCTCGTAGCGGCCGCGTTCCTTGAGCTGCGCCACGAGCTTCCTCACGTCCTGCACACGGCTCTTCGGCGCCACCAGCACCGCATCCTTGGTCTCGACCACCACGTGGTCCGTGAGGCCCACGGCCGCGACCAGCCGGCTCTCGGAGTGCAGGTAGCAGCCCTGCGAGTCCTCGCTAATCACGTCCCCGTGAGAGACGTTGCCGTGCGCGTCCGCCTCGCTCGCCTCGTGCAGCGCCGCCCACGAGCCCACGTCGCTCCACCCGGCGTTCAGCGGCACCACCACGGCGTCCGCGGTCTTTTCCATCACCGCATAATCGATCGAGTCCGCGGGGCAGGCTTCGAACGCCTGCGCCTCGATGCGCGTGAAGTCGAGGTCGGCGCGCGCGCCGCGAAACGCGGCCTCGCAGATGCGCGCCATCTCGGGGGCCAGGCGCGTGAGCTCGGTGAGGTAGCGTCGCGCGCGGAACATGAACATGCCGCTGTTCCAGTAGTAGTCGCCGGACTTCAGGAACTCGCGCGCCGCTTCCGGGTTGGGCTTCTCCACGAAGCGCGCAATGCGGAACGCCGCGCCGCTCGGCGGCCCGCGCTGGATGTATCCGTAACCGCTCTCGGGCGCGGTGGGCGTGACGCCGAAGGTCGCGAGCTGACCCTGTTCGGCGGCGGCGAGCGCGGTGTGCACCGCCCGGTGGAAGGCGGGGATGTCCCTGATCACGTGATCGGCGGGCAGCACGAGCAGGACCG
>JBOIAH010000558.1:0-10454 GCA_050739055.1 Steroidobacteraceae bacterium
CGCGGACCTCGCGATCCTGGTCGACGAGGGGAAGATCGGCTGGGACGACCGGGTGACCGAGCGCCTGCCGGGATTCGAGATGTACGACCCGTGGGTGACGCACGAGCTCACGATCCGGGATCTGCTCGTGCACCGCAGCGGCCTGGGGCTCGGCGAGGGGGATCTCATGTTCGTGCCGCGCACCCGGCTCACGCGGGCCGAGTCGGTGCGGCGGCTACGCTATCTCAAGCCCGCCACGAGCTTCCGCAGCGGCTTCGCCTACGACAACGTGCTCTACATGGTGGCGGGTCAGCTCATCGAGGCGGTGACGGGCGAGACCTGGGAGAAATTCACCGCCGAGCATGTGCTGAAGCCCGCCGGGATGCTGCACGCGACGAGCGACGAGCCGGAGCGTTTCGCCAACCCCGATCGGGCCTACCCGCACGCGCGCATGGACGGCGGTATGCGCGGAGTGGGCACCCAGCAGCGGCTCGATGAGCGCGACGAGCTCGGCCGTAACGGCACACCGGCGGGCGGGCTCACCGTGAGCGCCAACGACATGGCGCGCTGGCTCATGATCCAGCTGGACGGGGGACTCCTGCCCGATCACGCAGGGAGGCTGTTCTCCGAGACCGCGCATCAGCAGATGTGGAAGCCGATGGTGTTGCAGCCGATCCCGGACTATCCCGCGCCGCTCAAGGCCCTCCAGCCCCGGTTCAACGCCTATGCGCTCGGCTGGGACGTGCGGGACTACGGTGGAGCGAAGATCGTGTGGCACGGCGGGGCGGTGTTCGGGTTCCTGACGGCCGCGGTGCTGATCCCCGAGAAGCGCGTCGGGTTCTCGATCGAGATCAACAGCGAGGACGGGGAGATCATCGGCGGGCTCATGTACGAGCTCCTGGACCATTACCTCGGGCGGCCCCGGGTCGACTGGGTGGCGCGCTATCGGGCGCAGAAGCAGCGCCGGATCGCCGCAGCCCTCCACGCGCTCAAGGCGAAGAGCGCGACTCCCGCGCACGTCGGGCCGTCGCTGCCGCTCGCGGGTTATGCGGGCACATACACCGACCCGTGGTACGGCAACATCGAGATCGCCGCGGCGGCGGACGGCAAGCTCCGCATCGACTTCGAGTCGACCCCGCGCATGGGCGGCACGCTCGAGCACTGGCAGTACGACACCTTCGTCACGCGCTTCGACGACAAGACCATCGAGCCCGCGTACGTGACCTTCAACCTCGATGCGGACGGCAAGGTCGAGCGCATCACGATGAAGGCGGTCTCCCCGCTCGCCGATTTCAGCTACGACTACCATGATCTCAACTTCACGCCGGCGAAGGGATCCAAGTGACTGTTCATAAGGAGAGACCGACCATGACTCACGCGACGGTGGTGCGGGTTGCAGCGGTTGTGAGCGCCGGGGCGGCGCTCACGCTGGCGAGCGCGGGCGCGGCGGCCGCGAATCCGGCGCTGCACGGTGTGGTGATCCGCCACGCCATGATCTACGACGGGTCGGGCGCCGCGCCCTACGCGGGCGAACTCGCGATCGACGGCGATCGCATCAGCTACGTCGGTTCGCGCCCGGCCGGCAAGGGACGCCTCGAGGTCGACGCGCGCGGCCAGGCGCTCGCGCCCGGCTTCATCGACATGATGGGGCACTCGGAGGAATCGCTGCTGGCCGACGGCCGCGGCGTGAGCGGCCTGAAGCAGGGCGTCACGACCGACATCTTCACCGAGCAGTCGATGGGGCCGGTGACCCCCGAGATGGCGCGGCATATGAAGGAGCGTCAGGGCGACCTCAAGTTCGATGTGACCTGGACGACCCTCGGACAATACCTGGATCATCTCGAGCAGCACGGCATCTCCCCCAACGTGGCGAGCTTCGTCGGCGAGGGTGAGGTCCGCACCAACGTGCTGGGCGAAGGGGACGTGCAGCCGAAGCCCGAGCAGCTCGCGAAGATGCGCGCTCTCGTTCGCCAGGCGATGGAGGAGGGGGCGCTCGGGCTCACCACCGCGCTGATCTACGCCCCGATGAACTATGCGAAGACCCCTGAGCTCATCGACCTGGGGCGCGAGTCGGCGCGCTGCGGCGGCATCTACACCGCCCACATGCGAAGCGAAGGCGACCACATCGAGGACGCGGTCAGGGAGACGATCGACATCGCCCGCGAGAGCGGCGCCCCCGCCGAGATCCATCACTTCAAGTTCAGCGGCCGCGACAACTGGGGCAAGCGCGATGCGGTGGTCGCGCAGATCCGGGCGGCACGCGCCGCCGGCATCCGCATCACCGCCGACATGTATACCTACACCGCAGGTGCCACGGCGGTCGATGCCTCGCTCCCGCCCTGGGTGCACGCCGGCGGCCCCGAAGCCATGGTGGCGCGGCTCAAGGACCCGGCCGTGCGCGCCAAGGTGATCGCCGCCATGCGCGAGCCGCACCCCAAGGATTGGGAGAACCTCTACCAGCAGACCGGCGCCGACGGCATGCTGGTGCTCGCCGCGCGCACGAGCGCGGTGAAGGCGCTCATCGGGCAGACAATCGCGGAAATCGCCCGCAAGCGCGCGGTGACCCCTGAGGATGCGATCATCGATCTCGTGATCGAGGACGACGCGGGCGCCGGTGCGGCCTACACGATCATCAGCGAGCAGAACATCGAGAAGCAGATCGTGCTGCCCTGGGTGAGCTCGGGTTCCGACGCAGAGTCCAGCGCGCCGGAGGGGGTGTTCCTGCTCTCCTCCACCCACCCGCGGGCCTACGGGAACTTTGCGCGGCTGTTCGCGAAATACGTGCGCCAGGATCACCTCATGACGGTGCAGGAGGCGGTCCGAAAGCTCACCTCGCTCCCGGCCGACGTGCTGTCGCTGAAGGATCGCGGGCGGCTGCGGGCCGGCGCCTTCGCCGACCTCGTCGTCTTCGACCCGGCAACCTTCCAGGATCACTCGACTTACGCGAAGCCGATGCAGTACGCCACCGGGGTGAGCGACGTCTTCGTGAACGGCAAGCTCGCGCTCAAGGACGGCGAGCCGACCGGCCTCAACAGCGGCCGCGCGCTGCGGGGTCGCGCCTGGACGGGAGCCGCGGGCGGCGGCTGCCGCGCCTCGAGCAAGGACTGGACCTGGATAGATCAGCCGCCGCGCAGTCCCTGACGGTGAGGCCGGATGGTGAAAGTAACTGCCTGTCGCCCGTTTCAGTGCGCCGGGACGTGCGTCACGAAGAAGTACGCCAGTCCAAGCAGAACCGCGAGCTGCCCGAGCATGGCACCGTACATCTGCCGGGCCTGGCTGCTGGCGGCGGCATGGAGCTCGGTCCGCAGCTCGGCGAGCTTGTCGGACACTTCAGTGCGCACTGAGCTCAACTCCCGGGTCATCTCCGTGCGCAATTCGCCGAGCTTTGCGGTCATCTCCATACGCAGGGCGCTGAATCCGTCGGTCATCTCGGCGTGCTGCTCGCCGAGCTTCCCTGTCATCTCCGCGCGCAGCGCGCTGAATCCGTCGGTCATCTGATGCCGCAGCTCGCCGAACCCTTCGGTCATGTCATGGCGCAGCAGCAGCAGATCCTCTCGGGTTGCATGCTGCAGCGACCGCAGGTCCTGCTTGGTGGCGAGTGTGTCGCTGGCGCCGGCGATCTCGATCTCGATGGCCTGCACGATGGCCCGCGCCTGCGCAGGCGGTACGGCGGCCTTTTCCAGAACCTCGAGCGACGCGGGTTGCACGGCCATGAATCATAGTCCGAAAGGACGACATCGACGACCTTACGCCTGGCCAAGGCGCCTTGAAACGGCGGAAAAGGGCTCAAATCGCCCAGATTTCCGACAAGAGCATCCGGCCCTCGCATAAGGAGGGGGCCCGCGGCATGGCGCTGAAGGCGTTCCGCTTCAGCAAGGCGCGGCTTTCCGCGTTATGTTCGGTGAAGGCGGTCATCGTCCGGGGCGTCGGACTGCGATCGAGCGCGGCGTGTCGGCCACATCAGCTTCGAGAGTGCCGCAGTCACACCGCCTTAACGTCGCTCCCGTAGGGTCGCAGGCGGGAGGGGCGGAGGCACCGTGGGAGGGTGCGATTTCGGGCGGGGCGGGAGCGAGATTCAGCGCCCAGGAATCGGCAACCGTTGCGTGACGGCGCCCCAAACTGTGCGCAGCGCACGCACCCGCGACGCCCCCTTCCGCCACACTGCCAGGGCTAAGAGTTAAGGGAAAAGTGTGAACCAGTTGACATTGGGCGTGGGGGCGGTGGCCGGCCTGTGGTGCGTGGCACTGGGGTTCGTGCTGGCGCGTCTCTGGCGGCGGCGCACGCACGACTGGTTAGAGCGCTACGACGCCGCGCACCAGGCGGTGTTCGAGCAGTGGCCGACCACCGCGCTGGTCCTGGATCCGGTCAAGCGCCGCATCGTGGCGGCCAACCCGGCGGCCTTGCGCAACACCGGCTATTCGCTGGATGAGGTGCGCGAGATCCCCTTCACGCAGCTGTTCAGCGCCAAGGGCGCCGATGAGCGCGTGCTCATGGCGCGCCTGCAGGAGGCGACCACGCGCACGCCCACGGAAATGCGCCAGCGCTGCAAGGACGGCTCGGAACGCAACGTCGAGGCCACCTGTTACCCGCTCACTCTCGACGGGCGCGACGTGCTCGCGGTGGCGGTGCACGACGTGACGGTGCGGCGCACGGTCGAGAGCAAGCTCCTGGAGCGCCATCAGCACCTGGATCACCTGGCGCACCACGATCAGCTCACCGGGCTCCCCAACCGGCTGTACCTGGCCGCCCACCTGCCCGATGCCCTCGCGGAGGCGAAGAAGAACGGCACGCTGCTCGCGGTGCTGTTCCTGGATCTCGACCGGTTCAAGCACGTGAACGACTCGCGCGGCCACGAGACGGGCGACAAGCTCTTGAAGACCGTGGCGCAGCGCATCCGCTCGAGCATGCGCACGCAGGACATCGTGGTGCGCATGGGCGGGGATGAGTTCGTGGTGGTGCTGAACGCCGTCAAGAGCACCGAGAAGGTGAACGAGGCGGCGGTGCGCATCAACCAGGCGCTGAGCGCCCCCATGGTGCTCGACGGCCGCACGATCGTGACGACGGTGAGTATCGGGGTCGCGCTCTACCCGCGCGACGGCATCGACATGGGCGAGCTGCTGCGGCACTCGGACACGGCGATGTACCAGGCGAAGGACCGCGGCCGTAACAACTTCCAGCTGTTCAGTCCCGCCATGGACCGGCGCCTGAAGGAGCGCATCGCGATCGAGTCGAGCCTGCGCACGGCGATGCAGAGCCAGCAGCTCGACGTGCACTACCAGCCGATCGTCAACATCGAAACGCAGCGCGTGGTGGCGCTCGAGGCGCTGTTGCGCTGGAAGCACCCGAGCCACGGCTTCGTGCGGCCCGACCGCTTCGTGCGGGTCGCGGAAGAGGCGGGCCTCATCGTGGAAATCGGGGACTTCGTCCTGAAGCGCGCCATCGATGACATGGTGCGCTGGCGGCAGGGCGGCGGGAACGTGGTGCCGGTGGCGATCAACGTGTCGGCGGTGCAGCTGCAGCGCGCCAACCTTGCGGAGTCGATCTCGAAGCTCACCAAGGAGCATGGGCTCGAGCCTGCGATGCTGCAGGTCGAGATTACCGAGAGCGCGGTGTTCGAGCGGCGCGAAGCGCGCGCCCGGGAGGCCGCCCAGGACGCGGTCGCGAACCTGCGCGAGATCGGGGTGCACATCGCCATCGATGACTTCGGCACCGGGTACTCGAGCCTGTCGTAACTGAAGCGCTGGCGGGTGGACACGCTCAAGATCGACCGCAGCTTCGTGCGCGATCTCGTGACCGACATGAGCGACCTCGCCATCGTGAGCGCCATCGTCGCCATGGCGACGCACCTGCACATCGACGTGGTCGCCGAGGGCATCGAGGGCTGGCCGCAGCTCGAGAAGCTGCGTCAGATCGGCTGCGGCTTCGCGCAGGGGTACCTGTTCGCAAGACCGGCGTGCGCCGAGGACTGCCGGCGCTACCTCTCCGGGGAGCCGCTCGACCTCACCCAGCGCATGCCGGTGCTGGATATCCTGGAAGCCACCGGAAGCCAGGACGCCCAGGTGCTGAGCGCGTAGCAGTTCGGGGACGGGCTTTCGCCCCGTGCGAGAATGGGGGCATGGAGCCCCAGCAGTGCGCGGATGCCGTACTCATGATTCGCCCCGCGGCGTTCGGCTGCAACCCCGAGACCGCGGCCACCAACACCTTTCAGCAGGCTGAGCAGGCGCCCGACCCCGGGGCGGCAGCGCGGGCGCGCGCCGAGTTCGAGCAGCTCGCGCAGGCGCTCTCGAGCGAGGGCGTGAGCGTGTGCGCCGTGGACGATGAGGCGCCGCCGGCGCGGCCGGATGCCGTTTTTCCCAACAACTGGCTGAGCTTTCACGAGGACGGGACGCTCGTCCTCTATCCCCTGCACAGCCCGAGCCGCCGGAGCGAGCGCCGCCAGGAGGTGATCGAGGCCGTGGTGCAGCGCCTGAACTTCAAGGTCGCGCACCTCCTGGACCTGACGCACTTCGAGGGGGAGGGCCTGTTTCTGGAGGGCACGGGGAGCCTGGTGCTCGATCACGTGGAGCGCGTGGCTTATGCGTGTGCTTCCCCGCGCACCCATCCGGCCCTCGTCGCGGAGTGGGCGCGGGAGCTGAAGTACACGCCGGTGATCTTTGAGGCCGCCGACCGCGCGAGCGTACCGCTCTATCACACCAACGTTCTTCTGTGTATCGGCGCGCGTGCGGTCATCGTCGGCACCGAGGCCATTGCGGGCGCGGATCGGAAGCGGGTGCTCGGGCAGCTTCGCGCAAGCGGCCGGGAGATCATCGAAATCGGGATGGATGAGATCGAGCAGTTCGCCGGCAACATGCTCGAGCTCGGCACCTGGGACGAGGCGCTCGGGGACTCGCGAGTGCTCGTCATGTCGGAAGCTGCGCGCCGGGCGCTGTCGCCGGAGAAGTTCGCGCGCCTCTCGGGCTGCACCGACACGGTGCTCGCGGTCCCGGTCCCCACCATCGAAAGGCTCGGCGGCGGCAGCGTGCGCTGCATGCTGGCCGAGGTGTTCTGAGCCGGCGTGATCGAGCTCATTCTCAAGGGGGGACTTTCGTATCTCGTCGGCTCCCTGGTCGGGAGCCTCGTGATCGGGGGCTTTCGCGGGGTGGACATCCGCGCGCTCGGCAGCGGCAATGCGGGCGCGACCAATGCGCTGCGCACCCAGGGGAGGGCGGTCGCGCTCGGGGTGCTGGCGATCGATGTCGCGAAGGGCTGGATCGCGACGGGTCTCCTCGCACCGGCGGTGCTTCCCGGCACGGCGGCGGCTCCTAAGCTGCACGCCTGGAGCGTGCCGGTGTGCGGGCTTGCGGTCATCCTCGGGCACGTGTACCCCGTGTGGTACGGGTTCCGGGGAGGCAAGGGCGTGGCCACGTTCGTGGGCAGCGTGCTGGGGGTGAGCGCCGGGCTGGTGGGGGTGATGGCCGTGGCGTGGCTTGCGACGGTCATTCTCTTCGGCTTCGTGGGGCTCGCGTCCATGGTCGGCGCGGGGGCGGTCGCGGCGGCGATCGCGGCCGGACACTTGAGCCCGCGCGTGCCGCTCGTCACTTTCGGGATTTTGGCGGCGCTCCTCATCCTCTTCACTCACCGTCCCAACATCGCGCGCATGCGGGCCGGCACCGAGTCGCGCGCCCGGCGCCTGTGGCTGCTGGGCTTCTTCCGGGGACAGGCGTAATGGTACGCGCCGCGACGCCGGCGAACGAGCGGCCGCTCGTGGCGAGTGTGTTCGTGCAGCTCTCCGACGGACGATTTCACTCGGGCGAGGATCTCGCGCAGTCGCTCGGCGTCAGCCGCAGCGCGATCTGGAAGGCGACCGGGACGCTGCGCGAGTTCGGCGCGACGCTGCACGCCGTGCGCAACCGCGGCTATCGGCTGGCGAGCGCGGGGGAACCGCTCGAGGCGGGGAGAATCCGCGAGCGCCTGGCGCGCGAGGTGCGCGATCACGTGGCGAGCTTGGAATGCACCTGGTCGATTCCGTCCACCAACGCGGCGCTTCTTACGCGCCCGAACCCCAGTCCTGGGAAAACCGAGGTCCTGCTGGCGGAATACCAGACCGCGGGACGCGGGCGGCGCGGACGCTCGTGGCTCGCGCCACCGGGGGGCGCGATCTGCCTGTCGTTGAGCTGGACATTCCGCGAGGTGCCGGCGAATTTAAGCGCGCTGGGGCTCGTCATCGGGGTGTGCGCGCTGCGGGCGCTGAAGGATCTCGGCGTGGCAGGTGCCACGCTCAAGTGGCCGAATGACCTCCTCGTCGGGGGAGGCAAGCTCGGGGGCGTACTCATTGATCTGCGCGCGGAATCCGCGGGCCCCGCCTGCGTCGTGATCGGCATCGGGGTGAACGTCGCACTCGGTGCGACGCTCATGAAGCAGATCGCGGAAAGCGGCATGCCGGCGGCAGACTTGAAGAGTGCGGGGCTCGCCGAATCCTCGCGCAACGCGGTGGCCGCGGTGCTGATCAGCGCGTGCGTAAGAGGACTCAAGGACTTCGAGGGACAGGGACTCAAGTTCTTCATCGAGGAATGGCGCCTTGCTGATGCGCTGCGCGGGCGGAGGGTGGAGGTGCGGGCGGCGGAAGGGGTGTCGCGGGGGCTCGCGTGCGGGATCGATGCGGACGGGGCGCTGCGGGTGGAGACCGCGCAGGGCGTGAAGCGCTTCATCTCAGGGGACGTGACGGTGAGGCCGGCGCCGTGACGGTGCTGCTGGTCGACATCGGCAACACGCGCATCAAGTGGGCGGGGTGCGACGGGGGGCGCTTACTTAAGTCCCACGCAGCGGTGCACTCCGCCTGGCGAGCGGCGGATTACGCGCGGCGCCTGTTCGCAGGTGCGCGGGGGCTGGATGAGGTCCTGGTCGCGAGTGTGGCGGCTACTCAAGTGAACCGCGCGCTCGCTGCTGCGGCCCGGCGAGCGGGGGTCAGGTGCCGGTTCGTGACGGTACCGCGGCGGGCGGGCGGGGTGACGGTCGGGTATCGCGAGCCCTGGAGACTAGGGGTCGACCGGTTCGCCGCGCTCGTGGGGGCGCATGAGCTTTTCAAGCCGGTGCCGGTGTGCGTCGTGGGCGTCGGGACGGCGATGACGATTGATCTGGCGGGCGGCGACGGCCGCCACCAGGGCGGGGTGATCATCCCGGCGCCCGGGCTCATGATCGACGCGCTGCTGGCCAACACCCACGGCATCCGCCGCCGCGCGCGGGGCGGGGCGCTGGGCGGGCGGGGGCTCTTCGGGCGCTCGACGCAGGATGCGATCGTGCAGGGCTCGCGCTACACGGCGGCCGCCCTCATCGACCGGGCGGTGGAGGAGGCGGCGGTGCTCCTGGGGCGCAGGCCGCTGGTGGTGCTCACCGGAGGGGAGGCACCGGCGGTGCGGGGGCTGGTGCGGAGTCACTGCGTGACGGTGCCGGGACTGGTGCTCAGGGGGCTAGCGGTGATGGCGCGCGCCGAGATCCCGGCTAGAATCCGTCCGTGCGCAACGCCGTCATCGCGCTCGCGGTCGCGAACTTCGTGTACTTCGCCTGGGCTAACTGGGTGGACACGCCCCCGCTGCCGCCGGTGAACGAGGCGCTCGAGCGCCTGCCGAGACTGAAGCTCGTGAGCGAGCTGCCGGGGGCGAAGCGGCCCGCGACCAACACGCGCACCGCCATCACCGGGACGCAGCCCTGCATGTCGGTCGGACCGTTTCCCGACATCGTCAACGTCGCGCGCGCCTCGGGACTCCTCGCCGCGAGGGGGTTCGTGCCGCGCCAGCGCGCGGAGGCCGCGGAAACCTCCGAAGGGTACTGGGTATACGTCGGCGGTATGAAGAGCGAGGTGGAGACCGACCGGGTGCGCGTGAAACTCGAGCGCAGCGGCATCAAGGACGCGCTCGTCATGCCCGCAACCGCGGACGCCGGACGGCGCGTGTCGCTCGGGCTCTTCAGCGACCGCGCGCACGCGGAGCAGCGCGCGCAGGCGGTGAGAAAAATAGGTTTCAAGGCCGAGGTGGCCGAGCACAAGCTCGCGGGCACGGTGTACTGGATCGATCTCGCGCCGCGTCCCGGCATGACCACCGTGCCGATCCAGGACCTGTTCGCGGAAGGGGTGGGATCGCGCATCGCAGTACAGGCGTGCCCGCCGGCGGCGGTTACCCCCGCCGCGCCGCCGCCTGCGAATCCGGCGCCGCCGATACAGCAGGCCGCGGCGGGGGCGAGCCTCCTTCCTGCGCAGACGGCGGGGAAGCCGAAACTACAGTGAGGCTCCTCGGGCAGGACGATCTGCGCCCCGCGCGGCGAGGCTTTTCGTCGCGGGATGCTCACCCGATGCCGGCATAGCTGAGTGGTAGAGCAGCGGTTCTGTAATACCCAGTGGGAATCTACTTTGTGATATCCCCTGCCTCATGCGCTCGCGCCGGGAACCGTGTACGGATGTACTCCCGAGCGCTCTCGGCGGGTAGCTTCACAGTTCCTGGCCC
>JBOIAH010000559.1:0-9315 GCA_050739055.1 Steroidobacteraceae bacterium
GCGTCGTTGTAGTCGCCCACCCAGCTCGAGCGGAACATCTCGACGTCGCCGCGATCGATGTCGGCGAGCAGCGTCTTGAACTCCTCCTGGACCAGCCGCACGTCGACGCCGAGCGCTTCCTTCCACATCGAGGCGACGGCGAGGGCGAGCTTGGTGTGCACTTCGCCCGAGTTGTAGCGCAGCTCGAAGCTCAAGCGGTGCTCGCGTGAATAGCCTGCCTCGCGGTACAGCCGCTGCGCTTCGGCGATGCGCTTTGCGATCGGCTCGCCGCGGTAGTCGAAGGACTGCGAGCTGTAGTTGTCGACCCCCGGGGGCACCCAGCCGTAGGCCGGCAGCTCCCCGACCCGCAGCACCAGCTGCGCGAGCTTCTCCCGGTCGATCACCAGCGACAGCGCGCGGCGCAGCTTGGGCTGGTCCTTGAATGGGGCGCGCCGCAGGTTGAAACCGTAGTAATAGGTCGAGAGCTGCGGCGAGACGTGCAGCTCGGCGGCGAGGTTCGCCTTGATCCAGTCGAACTGCCCGCGCGGCACGACCGCCGTGACCTCGAGCTCTCCGCCCCGGTAGCGGGCGAGCTCGGCGTTCTCGTCGGGAATGATCAGGTATTTCACCGCATCCAGCCGGGTCGCCGCGTTGTTCCAGTAGCTGGGATTGCGCGTGATGAGCACGTACGAGCCCGGCACCCACTCCTTGAGCACGAAGGCGCCGTCGGACACCATGACGCCCGCGCGCGCGTAGCCGGCGGGGTCGCGGCTGAGCGCGGGCCGGTACACCGGGCAGGTGCTCGGGTGGGACAGCAGCGCCGGCAGGTACAGCGCCGGGGTCGCGAGCGTGATGACGAGGGTCGAGTCATCCGCGGCCGTGACGCCGAGTGTCGCGGGCGGCTTGCGCCCGGCGACGATGTCATTTGCATTGGCGATGACATCGACGTACTGCGCATAGGCCGAGGCGGTGGCGGGATCCGTAAGGCGCCGCAGCCCCGCGACGAAGTCCGCCGCCACGACCCGCTCGCCGCTCGACCAGCGCGCGTTCGGCCGCAGCCTGAAGGTATAAACCTTGCCGTCGGCGCTCACGCTCCAGCTCTCCGCGACCCCCGGCGCGACCGCGGCGCCCCGGTCGAGGGTCGTGAGTCCCTCGCACAGGTCGCGCACGATGCTCTGCGCTTCGAAGCCGCGGACTTTCTGCGGATCGAGCGAATCCGGATCCGGCCCGCCGCCGCGCACCAGCATGCTCACGGGGTGATCGGCCGCGTCGGGCTGGCGCGCACAGCCGGCAAGCAGGCCCGCCGCAACCGCGGCGAGGAGCGCGGCAAGCCGCGGGGTGCGCCGGGGGCTCATGCGGCGCTCAGCGCGAAGCACGGCTCAGCGCGCCGCGCGTGCGGCTCGCATTGATCTGCCCGCGCAGCGCCTCGGCCGCGGTGCGCGCCGCGCTGGCGAAGTCGGCAGCGCAGGAGGCGTACAGGATGGCGCGCGAGGAGCTGATGATGAGACCTGCGCCCTGCGCGCACTGACCGTTGCGCACCGTGAGCGCGACGTCTGCCCCCTGCGCCCCGACCCCGGGCACGAGCAGCGGCATGTCGCCCACGATGCGGCGCACCTCGGCGAGCTCGCGCGGGTAGGTGGCGCCCACGACCAGCAGGCAGTTGCCGCGCGAGTTCCAGCGCTGGGCGGCCAGCTCCGCCACCACCTGGTAGAGCTTGCGCGAGCCGACCGGCAGATCCTGCAGATCGCCTGCGCCTGGGTTGGACGTGCGGCACAGGACGATCACGCCCTTGTCCGCGTAGCTGAGGAACGGCTCGAGGCTGTCGCTTCCCAGGTACGGGTTCACCGTCACGGCGTCCGCGCCGTAGCGTTCGAAGGCTTCGATGGCATAGCGTGCCGCGCTGTTGCCGACGTCCCCGCGCTTGGCGTCGAGGATCACCGGAATACCCGCGCAGGTGCGGTGAATGTACTCGACGGTGCGTTCGAGCTGATCCTCGGCCTCGCAGGCGGCATAGTGGGCGAACTGCGGCTTGTACGCGCACACCAGGTCCGCGGTGGCGTCCACGATGGCCTTGTTGAACTGGAAGATCGGCGCGGGCGCGGCGGCAATCTGCGCCGGCAAGCGCTCGATCTCGGGATCGAGCCCCACGCACAACAGCGAGTCGTTCTTCTCCCAGGCGCGCGCGAGCTGCAGCGTGAAGCTGCTCATGCGACGCGCGTGCGGTCGGAGCGGCGCTTTTTCAGGTGCACGAGCAGGATCGACACGGCGGCGGGCGTGACCCCCGGAATGCGCCCCGCCTGGCCGACGGTTGCGGGGCGCGCCGCGGCGAGTTTCTGCCGCACTTCATGCGACAGCCCGGCGAGCTGCGTGTAGTCGATGTCCTGTGGGAGTGCCGTTTCCTCGTGGCTCCTGGCGCGCTCGATCTCCTCCTCCTGCCGCTCGAGGTAGCCGGCGTAGCGGGCGCGGACTTCGACCTGCGCGCGCACCTGGGCGGGGAGGCGCTCGTCGATCGCAAGCGGGGCGAGGCCCGGCCCGCCGTGAGCGGGCAGCCATTCCGGCGTGCCCGCGACTTCCAGCAGCGCGTCGTAGCTCACCTGCGGGCGCCTGAGCAGCTCGAAGGCCGAAGCTTCACGCGCGAGCGGCCCGCCGAGCACCCGCGCGGCCCAGCCTTGCGGGACGTCGGCCGGGCGCAGCCGCTGCGCGCGCAGGCGCTCGACTTCGAGCTCGGACAGGTACTGCTTGACCTCGAACAGCCTCCAGCGCTCCTCGTCCACGAGGCCCAGCTCTCGGCCCGCCGGGGTGAGGCGCAGGTCCGCATTGTCCTCGCGCAGCAGCAGGCGGTGCTCCGCGCGGCTGGTGAACATGCGGTACGGCTCGCTCGTGCCGCGCGTGACGAGATCATCGACGAGCACCCCGAGATAGGCCTCGCCGCGCTTCGGCACCCAGGGCTCGCGCTGGCGCACGCTGCGTGCGGCGTTGATGCCGGCGAGCAGTCCCTGGGCGGCGGCCTCTTCGTAGCCCGTCGTGCCGTTGATCTGGCCGGCGAAGTACAGGCCGCCGAGCGCGCGGGTTTCGAGCGAGGGCTTGAGGTCGCGCGGATCGAAGTAGTCGTACTCGATCGCATAGCCCGGACGGGTGAGGTGCGCGTGCTCGAAGCCGCGGATGGTGCGCACGAACTCGCACTGCACGTCGAAGGGGAGACTGGTGGAGATTCCGTTGGGGTAGATCTCGTGGGTATGGAGCCCCTCGGGCTCGACGAAGATCTGGTGCGAAGACCTGTCCGCAAAGCGAACGACCTTGTCTTCGACCGAGGGACAGTAGCGCGGCCCGACCCCTTCGATGGCCCCGGTGAACATGGGCGAGCGATCCGTGGCGGCCCGAATGATGGCGTGAGTTCGCTCGTTTGTCTTAGTAATGAAACAGTTAACCTGCTGCGGGTGCTCACTGGCGCGCCCGAGGAACGAAAATACCGGTGTGGGGACGTCACCCGGCTGCACGGTCATCACCGACCAGTCGAGCGTGCGTCCATCGATGCGCGGCGGCGTCCCGGTCTTCAGCCGTCCCACGCGCAGGGCGAGCTCGCGCAGGCGCGCCGCGAGGCGGCTGGAAGGCGCATCCCCGGCGCGCCCGCCGGCGTAGTTCTCGAGCCCGACGTGGATACGCCCGCCGAGGAACGTGCCGACGGTCAGCACCACCGCGCGGGCCTCGAGCTCGATCCCCGTGACGGTGACGACGCCGCGCACCTGGTCGCCCTCGATCACGAGGTCCGCCGCCTCTTGCTGAAAGAGACTCAGGTCCGGCTGGTTCTCGAGCAGCGAGCGGATCGCTTGGCGGTAGAGCTGGCGGTCGGCCTGCGCGCGGGTGGCGCGCACCGCCGGGCCCTTGCTCGCATTGAGCGTGCGGAACTGGATGCCGGCGCGGTCGGTGGCGCGCGCCATGGCGCCGCCGAGTGCATCGATCTCGCGCACCAGGTGTCCCTTGCCGATGCCGCCGATGGCCGGATTGCAGCTCATCTGCCCGAGCGTCTCGATACTCTGGGTCACGAGCAGCGTGCGCGCGCCCATGCGGGCGGCGGCCAGCGCCGCTTCGGTGCCGGCATGGCCGCCGCCGACGACGATGACGTCGAACGCGGTGCGCTTGGCAAGGCTCGTCATGGCGATCACTTCTGCCGCGGGTATCTGCGCCGCCTTCAAGCCCTGTGCGGACAGGGCCGCGTATTGTAGGGCCCCACCCACTGCGGACAAAATGCGCCCCAGTGAGGAAGCCGCAGGAGGCTCGATGTCGGTGGCTGAGTGCCATCGCCTAAGCTGCTGATGGGCGCGGGCGCGATCCGTGCGGCCGCCGCCCTGATGCTCGTGGGGCTCGCGGCGCCGCTCGGCGCCCCGGCCGCCGCGGCGCCGCAGCTGCCGCTATCCCCCTGCGAGCTTGAGCACCCGCTGCGCCTCACGGTGGTGCCGGCGCAGTGCGGGTGGTTGTCGGTCGCGGAAAACCCGCAGGATCCCGCCGGCCGGCACATCCGGCTGCGCGTCGCGCGCGTGCCGGCGATCAACCGCGACCGGCGCCCCGACGCGCTCTTCATTCTCGCCGGCGGTCCGGGCATGGCGGCCACGGCGTTCTACGCGGGCGTCGCGCCGGCCTTTGCCCGCATTCACCGCGACCGCGACATCGTGCTCGTCGACCAGCGCGGCACCGGGGGCTCGAACCCGCTCACCTGCCGCGAACCCGAAGAGCTGCTGTACCGCGCCCCCGACAGCCAGATCAGCGCCGCGACGGCGCGCTGCCTCGCGAGCCTGGCGGTCCGCGCGAACGTCGCGTACTACACGACCAGCATCGCCGTGCAGGACCTCGAGCAGGTGCGCGCCGCGCTCGGCTACGAGCGCATCGACCTGTACGGGGGCTCCTACGGGACCCGCGTCGCGCAGCATTACCTGCGCCGCTTTCCGGCCCGCGTGCGCAGCGTGATCCTCGACGGCGTCGTGCCGGTGCAGCTCGCGATCGGGCCGGATACGCCGCTTGACGCCGAGGGCGCGCTGCGGGCGATCTTGGCGCGCTGCGCCCACGACGACCCCTGCCGCAGCCGCTTCGGCGACCCGCTCGAAGACTACCGGCGCGTGCGCGCCGTGCTGGCAGCGCATCCGGTGCCGGTGAGCGTGAGCGATCCGCAAAGCGGGGCGCCGGTGCGCTTTGAGTTCAGCTCCTACCATCTCGCGACCGTGCTGCGGCTGCTCAGCTATACACCCGAATACGCCGCGCTCCTGCCGCTCATTCTGTACGACGCCGGCGCACGCGCCGACTTCGCCCCGCTCGCCGCGCAGTTCCTCATGGCGAGCCGCGGGTACGGCGACACCCTCGCCCTCGGCATGCACAACAGCGTGGTGTGCACCGAGGATGTGCCCTTCTATGACCCGCGCTCCATCGACCGCGCCCGGCTCGCGCCGACGTTTCTCGGCACCGCGCAGCTCGACGGACTCGCCGCGGTGTGCCGCGTCTGGCCGCGCGGTGCGATCGATGCCGACTTCCACGCCCCCCTCACGAGCGACGTGCCCGCATTGCTGCTCTCCGGGGGCGATGATCCGGTGACCCCGCCGCGCTACGCCGCCGAGGCCGCGCGCGGCTTTCCGCACGGCTTAGTCGTCGTGCTGGCAGGCTTCGGTCACGGGCAGCTCACCGCGCCGTGCATGGATCGCGTGCTGGCGCAGTTCCTGGCGCGCGCCTCGGCCTCCGATCTGGACATCGCCTGCACGCGCGGCGCGCGTCCCCTGCCGTTCTTCACCTCGGTGAACGGCCCTGCGCCTTGAGGCGCGCGGCGCGGCACGCTACCGCATGATCGAGGCGCTCAACCTGTACAAGCACTTCGGGCCCGTGGCGGCGGTGCGCGGCGTCAGCTTCACGGCACGCGATGGGCGCATCACCGGGCTCCTCGGACCCAACGGCGCCGGCAAGTCCACCACGCTGCGCATGCTCTACACGGTGCTGCGGCCCGACTCGGGCGATGCGCTCATCGACGGTGACAGCGCGGTGCGTGCGCCGCTCGCGGCCGCGCGGCGCTTGGGGGTGCTGGCGCACGGCGCCGGCATCTATCCCAATCTCACCGCGCGGGAGAACATCCGCTATTTCGGCGCGCTTCACGGGCTCACCCGCGCCGCGGCGCGCGCCCGCGCCGCCGAGCTCGTGGGGCTCCTGGAGATGGAGGAATTCGCCGACCGCCGCGCCCGCGGCTTCTCGCACGGCGAGCGCCTGAAGACCGCACTCGCGCGCGCACTCGTGCACCGCCCGCGGAACCTGCTGCTCGATGAGCCCACCAATGGACTGGATGTCATGGCGGTGCGCGCCCTGCGCCGCCTGCTCGCGCAGCTGCGCGCCGCGGGCCATTGCGTGCTGTTCTCGAGCCACGTCATGCAGGAGGTCAGCGCGCTGTGCGATGAGGTGGTGGTCATCGCGCACGGCACGGTGGTAGCCCAGGGTACGCCGGGAGAGATCCGCGCGCGCACCGGGGAAGCGGGGCTCGAGGAGGCGTTCGTGCAGCTGATCGGCGCCGCAGGGGCCGGGGGCGCGGGAGCCGGCACCGGGGGAGCCGGTTAAGCCGTGCACGCGGTGCTCACCGTCTTCGCCAAGGAGTTTCGCGAGAATCTGCGCGAGCGGCGCACGCTCATCACGGCACTGATCGTGGGACCGCTCCTGTGTCCGGGTTTGTTCGCCGGCGCGCTTTCCCTGCAGACTCGGCGCTCTGCCACCGAGGGGGACCGCCCGATTGAGCTCGCGGTCGCGCACGGCGCGCGGGCGCCGAACCTGCTCGCGTTTCTACGCCAGTACGGCGTCGCCCTCGTGCCGGTCGCTTACGACGACGCCGCGGCGCGCGCCGCCGTGCAGGCGCATCGTCACGAGCTGGTGCTTGCGGTGAACGACGACTTCGGCGCGCGCCTCGCCGCCGGGGACCCCGCGCCGCTCGCGCTGTACTCGGACTCCTCGCAGCTGTCGGCGGTGCAGGACTTCGGCCGCGTGCAGTCCCTCATCCGCCAGTACGGTGCGCTGCTCGCGCGCCTGCGCATGGCCGCGCGGGGCGTCGATCCGCTGCTGCTGGCGCCGCTGGCGGTGCAGGACATCGACGTCTCGACCCCGGCGAGCCGCTCGGTGCTGGTGCTGGGCACACTCAGCTATCTGATCCTCGTCACCATGCTGATGGGCGGCATGTATCTGGCGATCGACGCCACGGCCGGGGAGCGCGAGCGCGGCTCGCTCGAGCCGCTGCTCGCCCTGCCGGTACGGCGCGAGTGGCTCATCTTCGGCAAGATCCTCGCGACCTGCGCCTACATGACGCTGTCACTTACCCTCACGGTGATGGCGTTTGCGACCGTGCTGCACTTTTCCGGGCTGGAGCGCTTCGGGATGAGCGTGAACTTCGGCCCGGGGGTGGCGCTCGCCGCGATCCTGTATTGCCTGCCGCTCGTGCCCCTCGGCGCTGCGCTGATGACCATCGTCGCCGCCTTCACGCGCACCTATCGCGAGGCGCAGACCTGGCTGGGGCTCGTACTGGTGGTGCCGACGCTGCCGGTGGTGTTCGCCGCGGCGCTGGGCCTGCGCCCGAGCGCGGCGCTCATGGGGGTGCCCTCGCTCAGCCAGCACTTCCTCATCACGAGCCTGTTGCGGGCGGAAGTCCTGCCGCCGGGCTGGATCGCGCTCTCGGTGAGCGCCACGCTCATCCTCGGTGCGCTGCTCATCGGCATCGCCGGGCGGCTGTATCACCGCGAGGCGCTGCTCGGCTGAGGCGCCGCGGGCACCCGCGACTCAGGAGCGAGCAGCGCGTGCAGTCGGGCCGCGTGGGCGTCGGCGAACGCGCGCGCCTCGACCTCGAAGCGATTGTTCCAGTACCCGCGCCGCAGGCACTCGAGCGCATAGCGCGCCACGGTGAGCGTGCCGGGCTGCCACTGGCCGATGACGTGCCAGTACTCGTGCAGCAGCAGCCAGGGGTTGGCGAAGAACGCCGCGGCGTCGCCGCGCAGGTAGATCCGGCTGCGGCGCGTGGTGGCGAGCGCGCGCCCATGCAGGCGCGCCATCAGGGAATGCTCGATCACCCGCACGTGCCCGACGCGCTCGCCGAGTATCCGCTCGAGCGCGCTGCGCACTGCAGCGGGAACCGGCGCTTCGCGTGAGGGGATCACCTCGTGAATGATCCCCGCTAAGCGCGCGTGTGCACCCAACCCATCCCGGGCCGGAAGCGCAGCGCGCGCGCGGGTCCCGCGGCGATGTCCTCGGGCAGCAGCTGCACTCCGGCATCGGTGAGGTAGTGCCGCACCACGCTCAGCACCGTGTCGCACATCGGCTGTGCGTACGCGCCTTCCGCCAGGTGCGCCACGATGCGCGCCTGCAGATGACGCGCGCCGGGAGCCGCTTCGCGCAGCGCCTCGAGGCACCGGTGGAGCAGCAGCAGTTCGGTCGCGAGCGTCGTATCGGTCACGTCGGCGGGCTTGGAGGTCTTGACGATGCAGCGCAAGTGCAGCAGCGCGCCGGCTTCTTCGGCGGCGTCGTACACGCACACCGCGACCGCGGAGCGCAGCTCCGTCACCAGGATCGCATCCTCGGCCGTGACCTCGAAGCGGTCCGGCGCAACGTGTATCTCCCGCCTTTCCATGTGCTGTTGTATACCGTTCCGGCGCTCGCGTGGCCGCGTCCTCGTGCCCAAAGTATGAACTGACGCACGGGGCACGAGTAGAATATGCCAATGCGTTCCCACCGGCGTGCCGCCTTGAAGGTGCTTGGCGCCGTGACGCTGGTGTTGGCCGGCGCCGCCCTGGCGGCTTGCGCCCGCGCCGCGGGTGCCGCGCCTGTGTCGTCGATTCGCGTCACCGGGGACGCCAAGATCAGCGCCCGGCCCGACCGCGTGCAGATCGACATCGGCGTCGCGACCCAGGCGCCACTCTCGCAGGACGCCGCCGCGCAGAACGCGCGCGAGGTGGAAGCGGTGCTCGCCGCACTGCGCCCGGCGGCCGGACCCACCGCGCAACTGCGCACCGTCAGCTACTCGCTGAGCCCGAACTACCAGTACCACCCGAACGGGGGCGAGCCGACCATCACCGGCTACCGGGCCGTGAACGTCGTGCAGGTGACGCTCGATGACCTGGCGAAGATCGGCAACGTCATCGACGCCGCGACCCGCTCGGGCGCCAATCGCGTGCAGGGCATCCAGTTCACGCTGCGCGACCAGGATACGGTGCGGTCCGAGGCACTGCGGCAGGCGGCGACCCGGGCCCGCGGCGAGGCCGAGGTGCTCGCCGCGGCGCTGAACCTCAGGATCATCCGCGTGATCACGGTCGAAGAGATGAGTCCGCGGATCATCCC
>JBOIAH010000560.1:0-2196 GCA_050739055.1 Steroidobacteraceae bacterium
GTATTCCTGCAGCCGCCGCACCAGCTCGGCGCGCGGGTCCTCGCCGTCCTCCACGTCGCTCCTCGGCCGCGGCAGCAGCATGCGCGACTTGATCTCGGCGAGCGTCGCGGCCATCACCAGGTACTCCCCGGCGAGCTCCAGCTGCAGGTCCTGCATGAGCTCGATGTACTGCATGTACTGGCGGGTGATCTCGGCGAGCGGAATGTCGAGGATGTCGAGGTTCTGCCGGCGGATGAGATAAAGGAGCAGGTCGAGCGGCCCCTCGAAGGCCTCAAGGAACACCTCGAGCGCCTGGGGCGGGATGTACAGGTCGTGCGGCAGCTGCGAGATGGGTTCGCCGTTCACCACCGCGAACGGCATCTCGACCTGCTCGGGCGCACCGGCCACGGGCGCGGGCGCCGGGTTCGAGACCACGATCGTCAGTGCCGGCTTTGGTTTCATATGGCTCGCCCCTTCGCTTCGCCTTCAGTCGGGACGCAGGTGCATGCTGCGCCGGACCTCGGCGAGCGTGTCGCGCGCCGCTGCGCGCGCCTTGTCGGCCCCCTCGGCCACGATCCCGCGCACCAGCTCCGGATTGTCCTCGAATTCCTGCGCTCGCCGACGCATGCCGCCGATCTCCTCGACGATCTTGTCGATCAGCGGCTGCTTGCACTCGAGGCAGCCGATGCCGGCGCTGCGGCAGCCCTCGTTCACCCACTTGCGGGTGTTCTCGTCGGAATAGATCTTGTGCAGGTCCCACACCGGGCACTTGTCCGGATCGCCGGGATCGGTGCGGCGCACGCGCGCCGGATCGGTCTTCATGGCGCGCAGTTTCTGCACCACCACGTCCGGCTCCTCGCGCAGCCCGATGGTGTTGCCGTAGGACTTGGACATCTTGCGTCCGTCGAGCCCCGGGACCTTCGGGGCCGCGGTCAGCAGCACCTGCGGCTCGGGCAGGATGCTGACGCCGGTGCCCTCCAGGAATCCGAACAGCCGCTCGCGGTCGGCGACCGTGATGCGGTTGTTGCTCTGCACCAGGGCGCGCGCGCGCTCCAGCGCCTCGGTGTCGCCGGTCTCCTGGAACTTGCGGCGCAGCTGCCGGTAGTTGGTGGCGTTGCGCGCGCCCAAACCCTGCACGGCGAGTTCGGCCTTGGCCTCGAAGTCAGGCTCGCGGCCGTAGAGGTGATTGAAGCGCCGCGCGGTCTCGCGCGTGAGCTCCACGTGCGCCACCTGGTCCTCGCCCACCGGCACGTAGGCGGCGCGATACACCAGGATGTCCGCACTCTGCAGCAGCGGATAGCCGAGGAAGCCGTACGTCGCGAGATCCTTCTCCTTCAACTGCTCCTGCTGGTCCTTGTAGCTCGGCACACGCTCGAGCCACCCGAGCGGGGTGATCATGGACAGCAGCAGGTGCAGCTCCGCGTGCTCGGGCACGTGCGACTGGACGAACAGCGTCGCGACGCCGGGATTGAGGCCCGCGGCCAGCCAGTCGATCAGCACGTCGCGCACGTGCTCCTGCAGCTGCGAGGTGTCCTCGTATCCGGTGGTGAGCATGTGCCAGTCGGCGACGAAGAAGAAGCACTCGTACTGGTACTGCAGCTCGACCCAGTTGCGCAGCGCGCCGTGCCAGTTGCCGAGGTGCAGCCGGCCGGTGGGGCGCATGCCAGACAGCACGCGCCGCGCCGGCGCGGGCGAACTCACGTGCGCCCTCGCTGCGGCGGCGGGAGTGAGGGTGGTGAGGCGTGGGCGGAGTTCACGGCCCGGCGCAGCGGCGCGCGGCAGGCGAGGAGGAGGCGGTGGCTCACGCGGGGAATTATAGCGCACGCCTCGTGATCGGGCCGAGATCGCCCTTGCCCTTGCGCACGATCACCGGCGGCGAGACCGACAGGTCGACCACCGTCGTCGGCTCGACGCCGCAGTTGCCGCCGTCGAGTATGGCGTCGATCTCGTGCTCGAGGCGGGCCTGGATCTCGCGCGCTTCGGTGAGCGGCTGCGGATCCGGGGCCAGCAGCAGAGTCGAGCTCATGAGCGGCTCGCCGAGCTCCGCCAGCAGCAGCCGCGGCACGGGGTGCGACGGGATGCGTACGCCGATGGTGCGCCGGCGCGGGTGCTGCAGGCGGCGCGGGGTCTCGCGCGTGGCGCGCAGCAGGAACGTATACGGCCCGGGCAGGCAGGCCTTGAGCAGCCGGAATTGCCAGGTCTCGAGCCGGGCAAAAC
>JBOIAH010000561.1:0-1238 GCA_050739055.1 Steroidobacteraceae bacterium
CTCCCGGCACCGTCAACTGCAGCAGGTCCGGGACCATCGAGCCGCAGCCGTCATTGATGTTGCGGCCGTTCGGCGAGCAGCCGATGGGCACGATCTCGGCCCCCAGATCCGCGAGAATCCGCGGCGCCACCTTGTAAGCGGCGCCGTTGGCGCAGTCGATCACGATCTTCAGCCCCGCGAGATCGACGCCTGCCGGCAGAGTCGAGGCGCAGAACTCCTGGTAGAGCCTGCGCGAGCGATCGGCGCGGGTGGCGCGCCCGAGGTTGCGCGAAGTGCGCGTCACCGGCGGTTGCGCCAGCTCGGTCTCGATGCGCTCCTCGAGCTCGTCGGAGAGCTTCGCTCCCGAGGCGTCGAAGAACTTGATGCCGTTGTCGTCGTACCGGTTGTGCGAGGCGCTGATCACCACCCCGAAGTCGCAGTTGAAGCGCCGCGTCATGTAGGCGATGCCGGGCGTCGGCAGTGGTCCGATGAGCATGACATTAACCCCGGCGGCGACGAAGCCGGCCTCGAGCGCCGATTCGAACATGTACCCGGAGAGCCGCGTGTCCTTGCCGATGAGCACCGTGCCGCCCTCGGGCGCCAGCACCCGCGCGGCGGCGCTGGCCAGCTGCAGGGCAAAGTCCACCGTCATCGGGTGTTCGCCCACCCGGCCTCTGACACCATCGGTTCCGAAGTATTGCCGACCCACGTCGCTACCCTCCGTGCACCGCCGCCACCAGCTTCAGCGCCTCCACCGTGGGCGCCACGTCATGGGCGCGCACCAGGCGCGCGCCCTTGAGCGCCGCGACCACCGCGAGCACCACGCTGCCGTTCACCCGCTCACCCTCCGGACGGCCGGTGAGTTTCCCCACCAGGGATTTGCGCGACAAGCCGACCAGCACCGGCAGCTCGCCCGCCGTGAGCTCCCCCAGCCGGCGCAGCAGCGCCAGATTGTGCTCCAGAGTCTTGCCGAAGCCGAATCCCGGGTCGACAACCAAGCGCCCGGCCGGCAGTCCGGCCGCGAAGCAACTGTGGACGCGGTCGGCCAGGAATGACTTGACGTCGTTCACCACGTCCCCATAAACGGGCGCCCGCTGCATGGTGCGCGGCTCGCCCTGCATGTGCATGAGACACACCGCGCAGCCGCTCGCCACCGCGGCCTCGAGCGCCCCCGGCTCGCGCAGCGCACGCACGTCGTTAATGAGGCCCGCGCCCGCCGCGGCGGCTGCCCGCATGACTTCGGGCTTGCTGGTATCGAC
>JBOIAH010000562.1:0-11057 GCA_050739055.1 Steroidobacteraceae bacterium
GTACAGGACGTCCGGGAGGTCGCCCGCGTGGATGACGACGGTCTTGGACGGTACCGCGCGAATCCGGCAGTAGCTCAGGAAGCGGTTGATCGCCGGAATCTCGCTCAGCGGTTTGATGTTCTCTTCCATACCGGCTCCCCCACAATACTTTTCTAATATACAGCCTTCGCGGACCCATCAAACCCAGTAGGCGGTGCCGGTCATCACGCGGGCCGTGTGCCGCATGAGTGCCCGCACGGGTTCCGGCAGGGGCTGTCCGCCAGCCGCCGCGGCGCTCGCGCCGTGCGCGATCTCCTCCGCTCTCATGGTTTCGAGTATGGCACGGCTGCGGGTGTCGCTTACCGGCAGTCTGCCGAGGTGCTCGTCCAGATGCCCCTCCACCTGGCGCTCGGTCTCGGCGACGAACCCCAGGCTGGCCCGATCGCCCAAGAGCGCTGCGAGGGCGCCGATGGCGAACGACCCGGCGTACCACAGCGGGTTGAGCAGGCTCGGCCGCGCGCCCAGCTCGGTGAGCCGCGACTCGCACCACGCGAGGTGGTCGGACTCGGAGCGCGCCGCGTCCAGCAGCATCGCGCGCGTGGTGTCGGAGCGGCAGAGGAGCGCCTGGCCGTGGTAGAGCGCCTGGGCGGCGAGCTCACCGGCATGATTGACGCGCATGAGCGCGGCACTCGTACGGCGCTCCGCTTCCGGCAGCCCGGCGGGCCCCTCCGTGCGCTCCCCGGGCGGGGGCCGGGTGGCCGTTGCCGGGGCAAAAACCGAGCGCATTGCACGGTCAAGGGCAGCGAGCGCAGCGTCGAGAGGGCGGCCGGAGGGCATAGCTTAAGGGCTCTATTATAAGGGGCATTTCAGCGGGCCAATACCGCCGCCCAATCCTCGCCCTCAAGACAGGCGGGGCCTGAAGGGCGGCGGCTTTGCATTGGCGCACCTGCTTGAGTAAACTTGCCCGCCTTTTTTTCGCCCCGGCCCAAGGGTCTCCGAAGCTGCGGGCGCCTTGCCACGAGTGACCTATGAAGACCGTATTCGCCAAGCCCGCCAGCGTCCGCGGCGACTGGTTCATCGTCGACGCCAGCGACCAGACTCTGGGGCGCCTCGCCTCGCGGATCGCTCATCGCCTCAAGGGCAAGCACAAGGCTGACTACAGCCCGCACGTGGACATGGGCGATCACATCGTGGTGCTGAACGCGCAGAAGATTCGCGTCACCGGACGCAAGCTCACCGACAAGATCTACTACCACCACACCGGCCACATCGGCGGCATCAAGTCGATCGCTCTCGAGAAACTCCTGAACGAGCACCCGGAGAGGGTGATCGAGTTCGCCGTGAAGGGCATGCTGCCGAAGAATCCGCTCGGCCGGCGCATGTTCAGGAAGCTTCACGTGTTTGCCGGCGGCGAGCATCCGCACCAGGCGCAGCAGCCGAAGCCGCTCAAGCTCCAATAGGATCTTACTTCATGCCAGCGACCCCGAATCATTACGGCACCGGCCGGCGCAAGACCGCCACGGCGCGTGTGTACCTCAAGCCCGGCAGCGGGCGGATCACCGTCAACGACCGCTCGCTCGATGAGTTTTTCGGCCGCGAGACCGGCCGGATGATCGTGCGCCAGCCGTTGGACGCGGTGAAGCTGCATACCAAGTTCGACATCACCGTCAAGGTCGACGGCGGCGGCATCACCGGCCAGGCGGGTGCGATCCGCCACGGCATCACCCGCGCGCTCATCGACTACGATGAGAGTCTGCGCAAGCCGCTGCGCGATGCGGGGTTCGTAACCCGCGATGCGCGCGAGGTGGAGCGCAAGAAGGTCGGACGTCGCAAGGCCCGCCGCGGGCCGCAGTACTCGAAGCGTTAATGCAAGCTATCCCGCCACACTTGGGGGATCGTCTAGTGGTAGGACAACGGACTCTGACTCCGTTTACCTAGGTTCGAATCCTAGTCCCCCAGCCAGAATAAGCAGGCCCGTCACTATCGACGGGCCTTCTTCATTGGCCGCGCCGGTCGCGCTGGGCTGTCAGTTGTCAACGATGACGATCGGATCGAGAAACAGTCCGCCCGCGCTGATGGTGTACTTGTAGTACAGCGGCGACGCGCCACCGCTGGGAGTGCCCGTGAAGTGACGGACGGGCCAGGCCGGCTCGGCCTCCTGGAAGGGCCATTCTCTGGTGCCGTGGTCGTCGAACGTGTGGAACTCGAGGGTGAACGGAGTATCACCGTGCCAGCCGATCGCATGGGTCTTTCGTGCCTTGTACACGTGCACGTTGCCGCCCTGGGGTGTGCAAAAGACCACGCCGGGACCGACGTGGATGGTCACGGTGGCCGCGGGTGTGACTGCGATCGGCGCGGTGGGGCCCTTGCCCGTGACCGGGCTCGGAGTGGCTGCGGGTGACATGGCTCGATCTCCTGGCGTGGTGTGATGTTGTTCGTCGTTGCCCGGGGGGTCAGCCCTCGGGTGGCTTGCCGGCCTGCGCCAACAACTGCCGGAAGCGCGTGTCGCTGCGCAGGCTGGTGAAATCGGGCGCGGCGCGCACCATCTGCGCGGGAAAGCCGCCGTGCACCGCCTTCTCGAGCGACTCGAGCGCGGTGGCGGAGTCGCGCCGCTCGAGTGCGATGAGCGCGCCGTAGTAGTGCACGTACACGTCGTCCGAGTCGAGCGCCAGCGCGCGGCTGGTGTAGCGCTGGGCGTGGTCCGCGTCGCCGATGCGCGTGCTGTAGAAGGCGAGCTGCATCCAGCTGACGGCGTCCCGCGGGTTGACCTCGAGGCTGCGCTGTGCGAGCGCGATGGCGCGCCGGTACGCGCCCCGCGCGTCGGCGCGCCGGCTGTCTATCTGCCAGAGCGCGTCCGCCAGATTCCCCCACACGCGATGATCCGCCGCGGCGATCTGCGTCGCCCGGGAGAACATGCGCGCGGCATCCTCATACCGAGCGAGAAAGTAGTAGACGGTCCCCGAGTTGGAATACGCGCTGCGCGTCGGCTCCAGCGCCAGCGAGCGCCCGAAGGCCGCTGCGGCGCCCGCGAAGTCGCCGCTCATCTCCAGGGCGGCGCCCATGTTGTTGAAGGCGACGGGGCTGGCGGGGATGAGCTGGGTGACGCGCCGGTAGAACGGCACCGCCGCGAGGAACCGGCCGTGACGGAACAGGAAATTGCCGAGTGCGGTCTGCGCTCCCCAGTAGGTTGACTCGACATTGACAGCCTGGCGAAGGATGCGCTCGGCGTCTGCGGTGCGCTGCTGCCCGTCGAGCGCTGCGCCGAGGCCCACGTAACCGTCGGCATCGTTCGGATCGGCGCCCACCGCGCCGCGAAAGATCGCTTCCGCCTGAGCGCTGCGTCCGCTCACCAGGTACAGGTTGCCGAGCGCCGCCGACACCTCCCGCAGGGAATTGTCGAGCTTCAACGCCTGGCTGCAGGCCGCCTCGGCCTGCGTGACGAGTGCAGCATCGCGGGTCTGGTCGTAGCCCATGGCATAGCGCTGGCAGAGTCCCGCGTAGGCCAGGGCGAACTTCGGATCCTCGGCGAGCGCCTGGTGGAAACTCTGCTCGGCCTCCTCGAGCTGCGTGGCGCCGGCCGGTCCATGCAGCTGCGCGAGCCCGGCGAGGTAGCGGTCGAAGGCCGCGAGGTGGGTGGTCGGGGACTGCGCGACGCGCTGCTGCAGATCGTTTGACAGCACGACCTTTAGCGCACCGGTGATGCAGCGCGCCAGATCGTCCTCGATGGCGAACAGGTCCTGCCACGTACGGTCATAGCTCTGCGACCACACTTCGTAACCCGACGCGGAATCGACTAGCTGGGCGGTGACGCGCAGGTGATCACCCTCGCGCAGCACGCTGCCCTAAAGAATGTGGCGCACGCCGAGCGTCTGCGCGATGGTGCGTACGTCGGCATGCCGGTCTTTGAACGCAAACGCCGAGGTGCGCGCGGCGACCCGCAACCCGCGGATGCGCGCCAGCCGTGCCGATAGCTCCTGCGCAAGTCCGTCGCCCAGATACGCGTTGCCGCCCGCGGGGCTGAGGTCGACGAGCGGCAGCACCGCGACCGTCCGGGGCGGCTGCACGACGACCAGGCTCGGGGTCAACGCGCTGGTTGCTGGTTTCGGCGCGCGCAGGTAGTGGGTGATGGCGAAGGGCGCTGCGAGCAGCAGGCCTGTCACCGCCATCCCACCCAGCCATCCGCGGGCACGTGGCGCGGCGGCGACGCCGGAGGCAGCGCCGGCCGCATGCGGGGTGCCGGATGCGGCCTGATCCGCGTCCGGCGAGTTGACCCAGTACGGCAGCACGGGAGACGGGGAGGCGGGGGAGTGGCGCCGGTCCTGCAGCGGCCGCACGGACGCGGCCATGCGATAGCCGACGCCGCGAACCCCGGCGATGTAATGCGGTGCGTGGGGATCATCGCCGAGCGCATCGCGCACCAGCTTCACGCGCTGGCTGATGGTCTCGGGTGCAATCACGAGTCCGGGCCACACGCGCTCGGTGAGCTGATCGAACGTAACCACATCCGGGGCGGCACGCGCGAGGGCAACCAGCAGCTCGAAGGACAGGTGCGGCAGCGGGATGTCGCTCTCGTCGCGCATGACGCGCTGCTGGCCCAGATCGATGATCAGATCGTCGACCTGGAAGCCCGCCGACCGCGGGCCGGTCTCGGCTGAGGTGTTGTACTGCATACCCGGCGCGATTCCTCCGGGTGGGGGCTCGCTGCAGGTCTTCTGCGCCCCGATCTTACGCCGGAACGCGTCCTGGCGCGCGCCCGGCCACTCGCGCCACCCACCTGGCTTTGAAGGCCAGGTGGGCGCGCGTTTCGACCCTCACTTGCTGAGCATGGCGGTCTTCGCAGCGGAGCTGTTGGGTCCCTTGTACAGCGCGGTGAGCAGGGGGCTGTTCACCCGGGTGACGGCGTCGGCCATGGCGGCCTGATAGCAGCTCCGCCATGCCTGATACGCGCCGATCCCCGCACCCGGTTCGTCGCACACCGAGTTGGCGGCGACCTTCAGGCGGCGGTACAGGGCGGTCGCGCCCTCGATGGTCGAGAGGTTGAGGTCGCGGTAGCTGACGGTCACGCTGCGCACCCCCGGGGTGTCGGCGGACGCAGGAGCGGCGCCCAGCAGGCAGGCGAGGGATGTGAGCGCGACGGACCAGAGCGCAGGACGGTGGATCGATTTGAGGATTTGCATTGCGGTTCTCCAGGTTGGGTAGTTTTCCAGGGACCGCAGGCAAGGTATGTGCCGCGCCGCCCTCTCGCATGAAGATGACCTGAAGCTTCGTGAAGCTTCGATGATGTTTGACCTGGGAGCGACCAAGCTTCGGTGAAGCCCGCGCGCCAGGCGTCTGAACGGGTGTGTGGCGCGGGTCCCCCGGGCCGCCGCGAGGCTCGACCGCCCTGAAGGGTGGCGCCGCTTTCAGCGGCTTTCGACGCCCCGGGCGGTACCGATAAGCAGCACGTCCGCCGGACGGATCGCGAACAGCCCGACGGTGACGACGCCGGCGATCTGGTTGAGCTCACACTCGAGCGCGGGCGGGTCGGGGATGGTGAGGCCATGGACGTCGAGGATGTGGTTGCCGTTATCGGTGACGAATCCCTGGCGCCACACCGGCCGGCCGCCGCGCGCGACGAGCTGCCGGGCGACGAGCGAGCGTGCCATGGGAATCACCTCGATCGGCAGCGCGAATCTGCCCAGCGTGTCGACCAGCTTGGTGTCATCGACGATGCACACGAAGCGCCGGGCTGCCGCGGCGATGATCTTTTCGCGGGTCAGGGCCCCGCCGCCGCCCTTGATGAGGTGCCGCGCGGGGTTCGCCTCGTCGGCGCCGTCGATGTAGAGCGCGAGATCGCTCACCTCGTTCAGGTCGAGTACCGCGATGCCCGCCGCGTTGAGGCGCGCACTGCTGCCTTGCGAGCTCGAGACGGCGCTGCGAACCTTGCCGCGGGCGCGGGTGAGCGCCTCGATGAACAAGTTCACCGTGGACCCGGTGCCGACGCCGATCACGGCGGCTCTCGGCACCAGATCCAGCGCCGCCAGCGCCGCGCGCCGCTTGTTTGCGTCACTGTCCACCGTCATCGCCGGGCCCCGCAAAATAATGAGCGTCGCTAGAAACGACTGTGCCCGCGTCAACGGCGGGCACAGCTCTCGAATTCGACTCGGCGGTCACTTGCGCGACCGCCGAGTTAAGGCCTATTTCTTCTTGCTAGCTTTCTTCTTGGCCTTCTTCTTTGCCTTCGCCATGTTGGCTCTCCAATTGACGGGTTAGTCCGGGGTCCGAGTATATACACGCGAATCGAAATTACAAGCGAGCGCCGCGCAGGTGTGGTAGGCGAGCAGCGCGCATACGACTCATCGCAAGCGCACGTTCCACATGAAATGCGCTCAAGCGGGAGGCGCGCGCGACTCCAGCGCGAGGATGAAGCTCCAGTGCGCGCTCTCCACCGGCGTGATCGACAGCCGGTTGCCCGGGCGCAGCAGCACCATGCCCTTGAGCTCCTTGCCCGCGTGCGCGCGCAGCTCTTCGAGACTGATGGTGCGCGCCAGGCGCTGCTTCAGCTGCACGTCCACCATGAACCAGCGGGGATTTTTCGGGTCGCTGTCCGGATCGTAGTGATGGTTCTTGCGATCGAAGGCGGTGGGGTCCGGGTAGCCTTGCCTCACGATCTGCATGATGGCGACGACACCCGGGACGTCGCAGCTCGAGTAGTAGAGAAACGCCTGATCGCCGCGGCGCATCTGGTCGCGCAGCATGTTGCGCGCCTGATAGTTGCGCACGCCGTCCCAGGCCGTGGTACGGCGGGGAGCGGCGGCGAGCTGCTCGATGCCGAAGGTGCCGGGCTCGGTCTTCATCAGCCAGTAGTGCATCGAATGATCCCCCTGTCGGTCACCACCGCGTCCATGAGCACGTCGTGCGGCGCCGCGGTGAGGTGCTCGACCTGCTGGCAAGCGTAGCCAAGGCCGACCAGCCGCGGCGCATGCCACGCCCTGCGCCAGCGCCGGAAGGCGAAGGCGCGATCATAGAACCCACCCCCGGCGCCGAGGCGTACACCCTGGGCGTCGAAGCCCACCAGCGGCAGGAACACGAGGTCCAGCCAGCGCGCACCGAGGGTGTCCGACCCCGCCGGCTCGCCGATCCCGAGGCGGTTGCGGCGCAGCGGGCCTTGCATCTCGACGAAGCGCATTGCGCGTGATGCGCGCCGCCGGTCGATGCGCGGCAGGTAGATGCGGCAGCCGCGGCTTTGGGCCAGCTCCACCAGCGGGGCGGTGTCGAGCTCGGAGGGCAGGGCTGAGTACAGCGCGATGCGCCAATGCGAGGCCAGATGCAGCGCGCCGTCGGCGTGGTGCGCGGCGCGCCGCGCGGCCTCGGCACGCTCGGTCGCGCTCACCGCGCGGCGCCGCGCGCCGAGCGTCGCCCGCAGCGAGCTGCGGGCAGCGCTTAACTGCGAATCAGAGAGCGCCACCCGCATATGCCGGTGCGAACCGTTGCTCTCGAACCGGAGCAACAAGTGGGACGTGCTGCAGCAGGTAAGGCTTTCCGCTCAGAGGCGGACCTGCACAATGCTGCCGCAAGCACTCTTGTCCCGAGGGTGTTTCAATTAGGGTCCGAGGTAACCCGGTCCGCGTGTCGAACACCGCAGGCGACGCCACGGGGACTGTACACCAAGCATGCGTGGCGCGCTTGAGACTTAAGGTCGCATCGCATCACAGATCGAGTTGCTGCGCCTTCCCGAGGGCGCCCTCGACCCGCTCGCGCAGCGCACGTACCCGGTGGCCCGCACCGCTGTCGAGCTTGTTCTCGCGGTCGCGCCCCTTGAGGAACTCGTGCGCCAGGTTGAGCGCGGCCATCACGGCGATGCGGTCGAGCCCCACCACCTTGCCGGTGTCGCGGATCTCGCGCATGCGGGCGTTGAGGAACTCGGCGGCATCCAGCAGGGCCGAGCGCTCGTCGTAGGGGCAGGCGACCACGTACTCCTTCTCCATGATGCGCACGCTGACGCGCGCCTGGTCCGGCTGGGTCACGCGCCGTGCTCCAGGGTCTTGAGCCTGCCGATCATGGCTTCGACGCGCGTGCGCACCTGCTCGCTCTTATGCATGAGTGTGGCGCGCTCGCCGGCGAGGGATTCGTGCCGCGCCCGCAGCGCGCGGTTCTCTTCTTTCAGGCGTTCGAGCATCGCGACCAGTTCCTCGACGCGTTTGGCGAGTCGCGTCAGCTCGAGATCGAGTTGTGTTTTTGTAGGGTCGCTCATGGCGGGGGACTATAGAGCGGCGCTCTTCGCGCGGTCAATTATTGCGCTCAACTGTCAACTATAATGAGAGTACCTGCATGCACCAGCCGGACTACACGCACATCCAGCAGCTGCTCGGCGAGCAGCGCTCGCTCACCGACGCCGCCGAAGCGCACGGCACGCTCACCGGCTGCCTGTGCGCCGTCACCGACTACGGTTTCGAAGACTGGCTGCGGGAGATCCTGCCGGAGGGGCGGGCGACGCCGGCCGCCGCGGACAGTCTGCACGACCTGTACACCGCGACCGCCGGGGCGCTCGAGCAGACCGACATGGAGTTCGAGCCGCTGCTGCCCAGCGACGCGCAGCCGATCGGCGCGCGCACCGCAGCGCTCGCGGAGTGGTGCCAGGGCTTGCTCTACGGGCTGGGGTCGGGCGCGATCCCGGACGCCGGCGGCCTGCCGGGCGATGTCGGGGAGATCGTGCGCGACCTGGCGGAGATCACCCGCGCCGGAGTCGATCCGGGTCAGGACGAGGACTTGAACGAGAGCGCCTACGCCGAGCTGGTGGAGTTCGTCCGCGTCGGGGTGCAGCTGCTGTTCGAGGAGCTCGCGCCAGCGCGCCATGCGCCGCTGCCGGCGGCCGAGCCGCTGCACTAAAGCGAGCTGCGCGGAAGGCTCATGGCGAGAGACGAGTTTGCGCGCCGCCGCCGCCAGTTGATGCGTCTGATGGGGCGCGATTCCATCGCGGTGCTGCCCGCGGCGCCCATACGGCACCGCAATAATGACGTCGAATACCCGTACCGCCAGGACAGCGACTTCCAATACCTCACCGGCTTTGGCGAGCCGGAGGCCGTGGCGGTGCTGGTCCCGGGGCGCGAGCCGGCGCAGTACATCCTGTTCGTGCGCGAGCGCGACCCGGCACGCGAGACCTGGGACGGGCGGCGCGCGGGTCCGGCCGGGGCGGCGCGCGACTACGGCGCGGACGATGCCTTCCCGATCACCGACATGGACGAGATCCTGCCCGGGCTGCTCGAGAACCGGGAGCGCGTGTTCTACACCATGGGCGCCTATGCGGACTTCGATCAGCGCGTGGTCGGCTGGGTCAACGGCCTGCGCACCCAGGCGCGCAACGGCCGGCACCCGCCCCAGGAGTTCGTCGCGCTCGATCACGTGCTGCACGACATGCGCCTGTACAAGTCACGCCGCGAGCTCGAGCTCATGCGCACCGCGGCGCGCATCGCCGCGCGGGCGCACCTGCGCGTGATGCGCTTCTGCCGCCCGGGCGCGACCGAATACCAGGTGATGGCCGAGCTGCTGCACGAGTTCCGCCGTCACAACGCCGACACCGCCTACCACCCGATCGTAGGCGGCGGCGCCAACAGCTGCATCCTGCACTACCGGGACAACGACCAGCCGCTCGCCGACGGCGACCTGCTGCTGGTGGATGCCGGCTGCGAGTTCGAATGCTATGCCTCCGACATCACGCGCACCTTTCCGGTCAACGGCCGTTTCACGCCCGAGCAGCGCGCGGTCTATGAAGTGGTGCTCGCGGCGAACCGCGCGGCCATCGCCCGCGTGCGTCCCGGCAATCACTGGAACGAGCCGCACGAGGCGGCGGTACGCGTCATCACCCAGGGGCTGGTGAAGCTCGGACTGCTGAAAGGGCGCCTCGCTTCCCTCATCCGCAGCGGCGCCTATCGCCGCTTCTTCATGCATCGCACCGGCCACTGGCTCGGCCTCGACGTGCACGACGTGGGCGATTACAAGGTGGGCGATGAATGGCGGGTGCTCGAGGCGGGAATGGCGATGACCGTCGAGCCGGGCATCTACCTGCCGGCCGGCGCGCGCGGCGTGCCGCGGCGCTTCCGCAATATCGGCATCCGCATCGAGGACGACGTACTGGTCACCCGGCGGGGCGCCGAAGTGCTCACCACGCGCGCCCCCAAGGATGCCGATCAGATCGAGGCGCTGATGGCGCGCGGCTGACCATGTCCGGCGCCACTCCCCTCGAGGTCGATGTCGCCATCGTCGGCGGCGGAATGGTCGGTGCAAGTCTCGCCGCGGGTCTCACCGGCAACGGCGTGCGGGCGCTGCTCATCGAGAGCGTGCCTTTCGGGGCGGGCGGCCAGCCGAGCTTCGATGAGCGCACCACCGCGCTCGGCAACGCCAGCCGGCGGATCTTCGAGGGCCTGTCGGTGTGGGATGCCCTCGCGCCGGAGGCGTCGCCCATTCGCGCCATCCACGTCTCGGACGCGGGACGGTTCGGCTTCGCACGTCTCGCGGCTGAAGAGCATGGGATCGACGCGTTCGGGTACGTGGTGCCCAACCGCAGGATCGGCGCCGCCCTGTGGGGCAGGCTCGCCGGCGCCGCCGATCTCGCGCTGCGCGTCCCGGGCCGCGTCGAGGACGTGGCAATCACGGCGGACGGTGTGCACCTCACCGCGGTCGACGAATCCGCGCGGCGCACCCCGGTGGCGGCGCGACTCGTGGTGGCGGCCGACGGCGCGCACTCCCAGATCCGCGCCGCCGCGGGGATCGAAGCCGCCGTGGAGGATTACGACCAGGTGGCCATCGTGGCCAACGTCGCGACCGACACCCCGCACCAGGGTATCGCCTACGAGCGTTTCACGGCCGCAGGTCCCCTCGCCGTGCTGCCGCTGCACGATGGCTCCCTCAGCGTCATCTGGGCGTGCCGGCGCGCGCACGCCCCCGCGGCGCTGGCGCTCGATGACCGCGCCTGGCTCGCGCAGCTGCAGGGGCAGTTTGGCTGGCGCGCCGGGCGCTTCGTGCGCGCCGCACGCCGCGCTTCCTACCCGCTCGCCCTCACGCGGGCGCGCGCGCCGGTCGCGGTGCGCACGGTGCTGATC
>JBOIAH010000563.1:0-5352 GCA_050739055.1 Steroidobacteraceae bacterium
ACCGTGGCGCGCGCGACCCACGAGATATCCGGCGGCAAACGGCAGACCCAGCACGACCACCGCCAGCAGGATGAGCAGCACCAGCACCTCGCGTGCCAGAGACCGGACCTGCTCGCCCGTGCTCCTCACCACCTGGTCGGCGATCCTGCCGGCATCGAGGGTGAGCGCCTTGCGCTGCACGTCGGCCGCCGCCACGACCGCCTCGCGTTCTGACTGGAGATCGGCAAACAGCGCGGTGCGCTCCGCGTGCAGCGCCGCGGTCGCCGCCCGGGAGGATGCGTCGAGACGCTCCAGTGCCTCGCGCAGGCTCTGCCGCACCTCGGCTTCGGCGCCGTGCACCAGCCCGGGCGTGGATTCGGCCACCGCGGTGAGCCGCGCGAGCCGCTCGTCGAGCTGCTTCAGCGACGTCTGGACGTCGCTCCCCGCGTAGCCGGACTCGCGCAGCGCCAACTGCGTCTTGCGCATCACTTGCGCCGGGACCGTTTCGCCGTAGATCTGCATGCGCTCCGCCGCATCCTCCATGGCCTCGGGAATAGTGCCCAGCGAATCGACCAGCTTGATGTCGGCTCCCTTCTCACGACTCCACAGCTCGATCACCGACGCGCGCGCGAACGTCAGGTCCTGGAGCGGGTGCTCGCGCGCGTACTGTGCGACGAACTTCTGGTACTCGCCGAACTCGCGCGGTGCGATGAGCCGGCGGGCGAGCGCTTGCGCGTCGTCGGCGTAGCGGTCGGAGACCTCGCGCACGGCCTGCTCGTGCCTCCCGAACAGCGCCCCGCCGGGGGCCCCCTCGGCCATGAACGCCTGCATCTGCGCCGCGAGCCCCCAGGTATCGAGCAGGCTCATCATTGGCGCCACGCGCGTTGCCGCCCGGCGGCTCTCTCCAACCGCGGCAATCTCCCAGCGCAGCGTGTTGTCGAGCACCGCCTGATCCGCCTCGCTCGCGGCAATGTCCTGCGCACAGCGCGCCACGGCGGCCACGAACTGCGCCGACAACTCGCGAGTGAGAATACGGGCGTTCAGGTCGCGAGGTGACAGGGGGCGCTCGGGACTCTTCAGGGAGATCAGCGAACAACCCGCCAGAGCCATCAGCACCACCGCGCAGCCGCAGATCCGCGTGCCGTTGCCCGCGGACGGCGAGCGCCGCCGAACCGGTCGGGACGCGCAACGCAGCTGTCGCTTTTGCATGGCCGCCACCTCGAAGCAATGGGTGGCAGAAGGTCAACAACCGCTGCGCGCCCCTACCCAGCGCGAACTATACGCTTGATTCCGCAGCACAAATTACCCGCGCGCCGCGGATCTCTCGCATGCGATCCGCTCGCGCGCGGTCTCCTGCGCCGAGGTCATGACGGCATTTCTCGCTCAGACCGCGGCGCTGAACCGCGCGGTCAACGCCGATTGTCTCGCTGCAGGACCCGGACAGATTGATGCAGCAGGCGCGGGCGCGCGACGCCCAGCTGGCACAGGGCACGCATCTGGGCCTGATGCACGGGTTGCCGCACGCGGTGAAGGACCTGGCCCGGTGCTCAACGTCCCGGTCGGCGCGCGCGATCAGGGTAACGCCGTGGGCGCGCGCCGGGCTGGACCGAAAGTCGGCCGCGGTCGCCGTGGATCGGGAGTCTCCTATACTCTCAGGTCAAGGCAGGGCGGACAGGGCCGCCGCTGAAAATCCGCACCGGGAGGATTATAAGAGTGATGCGTCGGGTTGCGGTGAGTCTGGTCGCGGTGTGCGTGTTGGCCGTTGCCCTGCAGTCGCTGTGCGCCGTGGCGGCCGTTGGGGATGATCCATGCGCGGCATTCTCCTGGGATGTCCATCACGAGCGGGAGTTGTTCGCCGGGCAGCCGCAGACGCTCCCTGCGGGAAGAACGGTCGCAGCCGCGCCCGCGCTGCTCCCGGACCGGCTCTACGAGCTGGAATTGAGCGCGCAGCCCGAAGTCACCTTCGCCGCGCCTCCGGGCAAGAAGTGGCCGACTGAAGCCTCTTACGCCGGTCTCGCCACACTCACACTCGGGACGGCCGGTGTATACCGGATCGCGCTCGATCAGGCGGCCTGGGTGGACGTGGTTGCGAAGGGCACGCCCCTTCGGTCCCGTGACTTCCAGGGACGCCGGGGCTGCAGCGCCCCACACAAGATCGTCGAGTTCGTGCTGCCGGCGGGGACACCCCTCACGATCCAGTTCAGCGGTGGCGTGGTGCCAGCGCTGAAGGTCGCGGTCAGCCGTTTCCCTCATCGCTCGTGAGTGCCGATGAGCCGCACCTCGCGCTGCGGGAGCGGCATGACCACGCCGCGCGCGCGGAACGCCGCGAGCACCGCGGCGTAGACCTCGCCGGTGGCCGGGCCCTGGTCCTGCACCGCCACCCAGGGCCGAACGGCGATCGCCAGGGACGAGTCCCCGGCCTTCACCGGCTGAACGAAGGCCGCCGGGTCCGCGAGCACGCGTGCATTTGCCTGCAGTACCTCGTGGATCAGCGCCAGCGCAACCTTGAGATCGGTGTCGTAAGCCACTCCGACCGTCACGTCCAGCTGGCGGATCCGGCCGTAGTTATGGAGGATCTCGCCCGCGATCTTGCGGTTGGGAATCACCACCCGTGAGCGATCGAGGTGGGTGAGGGTGGTGCTGAACAGCGTCACGGTTTCCACCGTCCCTTCCACGCCCGCGATCGCAATGTACTCGCCGACCCGGAAGGGCTTGGAGAAGATGATCGAAAGCCCGGCGACCATGTTGCTGAGAACTCCCTGCGTAGCGAGCGCGATCCCGGCGCCGGCTACGCCGAGGCCGGCGATGAGCGGCAGCAGCTCCACACCCAGGTTCTGCAGCGCCATGATGGCGAACAACATGACGCACAGCGCCCACACGATGCGGGTAAATAACTGCCGCAGCGGCGGCTCGAGCTCGCGGCGCTGCAGGACTGCGCCAAACCAGCCGCTCACCCACTTGCCGACGATGAAGCCGGCGACCAGGAACAATATCGCGGTCAATAGCCGCGGGCCGAAACGGATCGCGAGATCCAGGATCGTGTCCCTGGCATGGCTGATGTTCGCGACTTGGTCGTTCATAGGCGCGCTCCCCCAATCGTAATGCGTGACACTCTACCAAGATCGCTGCGCCGGACCACCGATCCGCACTGCAGCGCCAGGGCCGCGTCAAGGTAGGCGCGCACCGCGCGCCGCGACCAGGATCCGGTACCACTCCTCGCGCGTCAGGTGCACCGAGTAAGCGCTGTGCGCCTCGCGGATCCGCGCCAGGTTCTGGCTGCCGATCAGCGGGATCGGGCGGGCGGGATGCCCCATGATCCAGGCGTACGCGACCGCCGCGCGCGGTGCACCGGCGCGAGTCGCGACGGCATCGAGGACGGCGATCACCCGATCGGTGCGCGCGCTATCGGACAGCTCGCCGGCGCACGCGGCCAGCCTGCCCTGCCCGAGCGGCGACCAGGCGATCACCGCGGTGCCGCGCCGCATGGCCGCATCCAGCGTGCCATCGGACAGCGGCTCGATAGCGAGCGGGGAAAACTCGTTCTGCACTGCGGCGAGCTCGAACGGCAGGTGAGCGCACAGCGCATCGAACTGCGCCGCGGTGTAGTTCGAGACTCCTGCCGCGCGGATCTTGCCCACCCGGCGCAGCCGCTCGAACGCGGCCGCGACCTCGCCAGGATGCGCGAGCAGATCCGGGCGATGGATCTGGAACAGGTCGATGTACTCGACCCCGAGACGCCGCAGCGAGGCGTCGCAGGCGTCGAGCAGGTATTGTGTCGTGGAGTTGTAGGGAGCGGGCGGTGCAATGCCGGCTTTGGTCGCCAATACCATCCGGTCGCGCAGTAGCGGCGCCTCGCGCAACACTTCGCCCAGCAGCGACTCCGCGGCCCCGAACCCGCTGCCCCCGCGGTAGCCGTACACGTCCGCGGTGTCGAACAGCGTGCAGCCGATCTCCAGGGCGGCCTCCACGCGGCTGCGCGCACTCACCCCTTCCGTGCCCGGGAAACGCCACATGCCCCAGCCGAGGGGCGCAACCACGAGGCCGCTCTTGCCGAGCGCAATGCGCGTGTCAGGCGACGGTCCGGGATCCATGAGAGAGCACTGTAACCGAACGCTGCCGGGCCGCAACGAGCGCCCGGGCGCGTCATGGCGCCAAGCGTTACCGCCCGACGGGGCAGCCTCAGGCGCCCCAGCGCGGAGCGCGCTTCTCGAGGAACGCCTGTACGCCCTCGAGCGCCGCCTCCTCCATCATGTTGCACGCCATGGTTTGCCCAGCGGCGTCGTACGCGGCCGCCATGCCGAGCTCGCCCTGCCGGTAGAACAACTCCTTGCCGAGCGCCACGGCGACGCGAGGCTTGGCGAGGATGCTCGCGACCAGTTTGCCCACCTCAGCGTCGAGCTCGCGAGGCTCCACGACCCGGTTGACGAGGCCGCGCGCCTTGGCCTCCGCGGCATCGATGAACTCCCCGGTCACCAGCATTTCAAACGCCTGCTTGCGTGCCACGTTGCGCGACAGCGCCACCCCGGGCGTCGAGCAGAACAGACCGAGGTTGACCCCGCTCACCGCGAAGCGCGCCGCGCTCGAAGCCACGGCGAGATCGCATTGCGCAACCAGCTGACAGCCCGCGGCCGTGGCGGTGCCGTGCACCCGCGCGATTACCGGCACCGGCAGGTTTCTCAAGCTCAGCATCAGCCGCGTGCATTGGGCGAACAGGCGTTGGTAATAGCCGAGCGCCGGTTGCGCACGCATCTCACGCAAGTCATGGCCGGCGCAAAACGCCTTGCCCTCACCCGCCAGCACGACCACGCGCACCGATTCGTCGGCGGCGATCGCATCAAGCTCCCGCTGCAGGGCGGCGAGCATCGCCTCCGACAGGGCGTTGAAGGCGTGCGGGCGGTTGAGCGTCAGGGTGAGCGCGCCGCGCGGGTCCTGCGCGCACCTCACCAGCGGCTCGCCTGTGCTTACGGTCGTCTCGCAAATGCTCATGACACCACCCCCGGAGTTCTCTCACCGGTGCCGGCGCCCCGGTTCCTGATCAGCAGCCAATTCAACACTCCGGCGAGGATCGTCGCTAGCAGAACGACGGACCTGCTGAAGTCCACCCGGGTCAGCAGCGCGACGCAGACAGCCAGGCCGAGCACCGGGAGGATCGGTCCGCCTGGCAGGCGCCACGCCGCGGCCTGCGGCTGCTTCCTGCGCAGCACCGGCACCGCCGCGCACACCGCGCCGTAGTAGAAGAGCCGCGCCACCGCCGAGAGCGTGACATTCCAGGTGAAGCTCCCCAGCAGGGCAAAGGCCCACACCAGCAGAGCAAAGGCCATGATCGACAGATGCGGCGTGCGGAAGCGCGGGTGTATCGCCGCCATCCAGGCC